>JASHRZ010000158.1 GCA_030037055.1 Alphaproteobacteria bacterium | reverse complement strand
CGCTTCATGCGCTGCGACTGCTCGGCCATGATCGCGAGGAAGTGGTCGCGTGCCGCGCTGTCGTCGTGGGCGGGGCCGCGCAAGGTTTCGATGAAGCCGATGAGCGAGGCGAGGGGCGTGCGCAGCTCGTGGCTGGCGTTGGCGACGAAATCGGCGCGCAGTCGCTCGCTGCGCTTGGCGGCGGTGAGGTCGTGCAGGGTCAGCACCGCCGCCGCGCCGTCCGCGGTGTGCGGCCGGAGCGCGGCGAGCCGCGCCGAGAGATGGCGCTCGACGGGCGTGGTGATGTCGAACTCGACGATGCGCGAGTCCTCGCCATGGAGCACCGCGTCGGCGGCGGCGAGCACGACGGGATGGCGCAGCGCCACGGCGAGGTCGCGCTCGATCAGCCGCATGCCCAGGAGATCGTTCGCAGCCGCGTTGGCATTGACGATGCGCCGGCGCTCGTCGAGCAGGATCAGCGGATCCGGCAGCGCCGCCTGCACCGCCTGTGCCGCGCCAAGCTCGGCCTCGCGCGCGGCGAGCTTCTGGCGCGAGGCGCGCGCCCAGCGACCGACGGCAAGCCAGAGCTCGCGCACCGTCGGTGACAGGGTCTCGACATCCGGGCCGGTACCATCGCCCGCCGCCATGCGGTCGATCGCGGCCTGCACCGCCGCCACGCCCCGGACCAGCGGCCGCACCACCAGCAGGACCGCGACATAGAGCAGGAACGAGGCGAGGAAAGCCCAGCGCCAAGCGATATCGCCGGCACCGGCGAAGACGCCGAATGCGATGAAGGCGGGCGCCGAAAGCGCCAACGCGCCCAGGAACCAACGCGCAATCGGTGTCATCGGAAGAGGGCCTTGTCGGGCGGTCGCGTCGGCGATCTTGGCGCAATCGCGGTCAGGCTTCCAGAGCGCTATTTCGGGTCGATCGCGTCGGCGCAGGCGTCGGTCAGCGTGGCCCCTGCACGGACGACGAGCGCCACCATGTGGAGGGCCGCCCAGCCGATGCGGCAAGCCGCCGCCACCCCGCCGCAGCCGGAAACGACGACCAAGATCGCCAGCGAGACGACGATCCGCATGCGGCTCCTCCGGGATGGGATCTCTCTGAGGTGACCGCCGCCGCCCGCCGACCGCTTCCACGATGGTGGCCCTCGCTTTGCTTAGCAGTCTGTTGCGCTCAGGACGACATCAGGGCCACTTTTCAGGCCGCAACGGGTTCCCCACGAGAAGGGCAGCGCCTAGCCGATGGCCTCATGCGCGGCGAGGGCGGCGAGGTTGACCATGTCGGACACGGTGCCGCCGACATCGAAGATCTGCGCCGGCTTGTCGAGGCCCATCAGCAGCGGGCCGACGCGCTTGCCGCCGCCCATCTCCTCGAGCAGCTGGGTGGCGATGTTGGCGGCATGGAGTCCGGGCATGATCAGCACATTGGCCGGACCCCTCAGGCGGCAGAAGGGATAGCGCTCGCGCATCAGCGCATGGTTGAGCGCGACCTCGACGCTCATCTCGCCGTCATATTCGAAATCGACGTCGCGCTGGTCGAGGATCGCCACCGCGTCGCGCACGCGCTGATCGACATAGCGCAACGGGTTGCCGAAGCAGGAGTAGGAGAGGAACGCGACGCGGGGCTCCTGCCCCATCATCTGCCGTGCGCGGCGCGCCGATTGCTGCGCGATGTCGGCGAGCTGCGCCGCGTCCGGGCGCGAATGCGCGGTGGTGTCGGCGACCAGCACCGAGCGGCCGCGCGATAGCAGCAGCGCGTAGCCGAAGACCTTGCTGTCGTCCTTGGGGCCGAGGACGCGCATCACCTCCTCGAAGGCGGTGAAGTAGTTGCGCGTGGCACCGGTCACCATCACGTCAGCGTCGCCGCAGGCGACCATGCAGGCGGCGAAGATGTTGCGATCCTGGTTGACCATACGCTGGCAGTCGCGGTGCAACGCGCCGCGGCGCTGCAGGCGCGCATAGAGAAAATCCGTGTAGGTCTTGTTGGCGCGCGAGAGCCGCGCATTGTGCATCTCGAGATCGCCGCCGCCGCCGAGGCCCATGCGGCGCATGGTGTCGCGGATCCGCTCCTCGCGGCCGATCAGCACCGGCGTGCCATAGCCGTTGTCGCGGAAGGAGAGGGCGGCGCGGATGACCTTCTCCTCCTCCCCCTCGGCGAAGACGACGCGCTTGGGATTGGCGCGCACCTGGTCTAGCGCGCGCTGCAGGCTGGCAGCGGTGGGATCGAGCCTGCCCCTGAGGCTTGCCTTATAGGCTTCCATGCTGGCGATCGGCTTGCGCGCCACGCCCGACGCCATCGCCGCCTTGGCCACGGCCGAGGGCACCGCCCAGATTAGGCGCGGATCGAACGGCGTCGGCACGATATAGTCGGGGCCGTATTGCAGGCGCTGGCCGGAATAGGCCGCCGCCACCTCGTCGGGGACGTCCTCGCGCGCGAGCTTGGCGATGGCATGCGCGGCGGCGATCTTCATTGCGTCGTTGATGGTCGAGGCACGCACGTCGAGCGCGCCGCGGAAGATATAGGGAAAGCCCAGCACGTTATTGATCTGGTTCGGGTAGTCGGACCGGCCGGTGCAAATGATGGCGTCGGAGCGCACCGCGCGCACATCCTCGGGCGTGATCTCGGGGTCGGGATTGGCCATGGCGGCGATCATCGGGTTCTTGGCCATCGATTTCACCATCGCCTGGGTCACCGCGCCCTTGGCCGAGAGGCCGAAGAAGACGTCGGCGCCTTCCATCGCCTCGGCCAGCGTGCGCCGTTTGGTGGCCACGGCATGTGCCGATTTCCATTGGTTCATGCCTTCGGTGCGGCCCTGATAGATGACGCCCTTGGTGTCGCAGAGGATGACATGGTCATGCGGCAAGCCCATGGTCTTGAGCAGCTCGACGCAGGCGATCGAAGCGGCGCCGGCACCGTTCACCACCATCTTGATCGTCCCGAGGTCGCGGCCGGTGAGGTCGAGGGCGTTGAGCAGGGCCGCGGTGGCGATGATGGCGGTGCCGTGCTGATCGTCGTGGAAGACCGGGATGTCGAGCAGCTCGCGCAGGCGCTGCTCAATAATGAAGCATTCCGGCGCCTTGATATCCTCGAGGTTGATGCCACCGAAGGCTGGGTGGAGGTAGCGCACGCAATTGACGAAGGCGTCGACATCCTTGGTGTCGATCTCGAGATCGATCCCGTCGATGCCGGCAAAGCGCTTGAAGAGCACCGCCTTGCCTTCCATCACCGGCTTGGCGGCGAGCGCGCCGAGCTCGCCCAGCCCCAGCACCGCCGTCCCGTTGGAGATCACCGCCACGAGATTGCCCTTGGCGGTGTAGTCATAGGCGAGCGCGGGATCGCGGGCGATGTGGAGGCAGGGAAAAGCCACGCCGGGCGAATAGGCGAGCGACAGATCGTGCTGGGTGGTGAGCGCCTTGACTGGGGTGATCTCGAGCTTGCCGGGGCGGCCCTTGGCATGGAACTGCAGGGCCTCTTCCTCAGTGACGCGCGTCTCGGGCTTGTCAAGAGACGACAAGGGAAAGATTCCTCT
>JASHRZ010000157.1 GCA_030037055.1 Alphaproteobacteria bacterium | reverse complement strand
GCCAAGCTGCTCGCCACCAAGCCGCGCAAGGTGGTGGCGGTCACGCTGGCCAACAAGATGGCGCGCATCGGCTGGGCGCTGATGGTGCGTCAGGACTTCCGCCGCGCGCCGGCAATGGCTTAACCGGCCAGAGCCGAGGGGCCCGGAAGGCTTGCGAGGGGCGCGTGATGGCAATGTCGATCAAGTCGACTACCGAGTGCAGTTCAGCTACGTCATCGGGGCATCGCGACCCCGCCGCAATGATCGGGCCTCGATCAACGGTTCCCATCAGGGCCAGCGGCCATGCGCGCCGCAATCCAAAGGCCGTACCCATAACCGCAAGTGACCAACGTTCTTCACGCGAGAAAACCCTTGCCAGCCGGGGGCCATCCACACATGACGTAGAGGCAGTTCGGCCCCATCGGCGAGGCTCTGCAGCCGATCAGAATGGCCGACACGCCAAGGGCGACAATCAGCGGCCATCGGACCGCTCGATCCGTCGACCTCCGGTCGCCGGAGAACCAATCGGCTCCGTTGCTGTGTGGCGTCAGGCTGTGACTTCCCTTACTTTTCAATCTGCCAACACGGACGACGGCGTTTCACCCGGCGTCTTTCGGCGGCTTTCCAGCAGCGTCAACTCGTCGTTCGGAAGCTCGCCGAGAGCGAGCATGGCATTTCGAGCATCTCGTGAAGCTCCACGCCCGGCACCGCAGAAAACGTTGCACACAATAGGCTCGACCGGTTGGCTAGAAGGAGGTCAAGGTGCGAAGAAAAATTGCGGCCATGCCCTTTCGAGCCCCCTAGCGCGCCAGCTCCTCGGTCTTGCTCGTGAGGCCTAGACTCCCGGCGGTGTTGGCGACCGCGGCGAGACAGAGCTCGGCGCGGTCGGGCGGCAGCCACACCGCGAAGCGCGTGACATAGCGCCCGCCTTCGCTCTCCGGCAGCTTCTGCGCGTCGAGGCGCACGATGTTGGCGCCGTTCTGGGCGAAGATCTCGGAAAGCCGCGCGATGAGGCCGAGCTGGTCGCCGCCGCTCACCTCGATGCGATGGGTGATCCGGCCCATCGGCCCCGGGCGGGGATCGAAACCGTAAGGCACCACGCGAATCTGGGCGCGGCGGTCGAGCTCCGGAAGATGCGCCAGCTCGTCCTGCAGCCAGAGAGCGCCGATGCCCTCGGGTAGCTCGCAGACCGCGGTGAATTCGGCGCCCTCGCCGAGCACGGCAAAGGTGGTGTCGCGCAGATTGATGCCGGCCGAGAACAGGCAGTCGGCGATCGCCGAGACCAGGCCGACGCGATCGAGACAGAGGATGGAGACCAGGGCTACCGCCATCGCGCGCCTCCCTCCGCGTCAATAGAGATGCTGGCCGCCGGTGATAAAGATCTCGGTGCCGGTGACATAGCCGGACTCCGCGGCGCAGAGATAGAAGATGGCGGATGCCACGTCCTCGGGCGTGCCGAGGCGGTGCAGCGGGATGCGAGGGATCAGCACCTCGGTCTCGGGCGACAGCATGGCCGTCTCGATCTCGCCCGGCGCCACCGCGTTGACCCGCACGCCGAGCTGGGCGAACTCCGCCGCCATCTCGCGCGTCAGCGCCGAAAGGGCCGCCTTTGAGGTGGAATAGGCCGAGCCGGCGAAAGGATGGACGGCGTGGCCGGCGATCGAGGTGACGTTGACGATGGCGCCCTTGCCGCGCGCCAATGCCGCGGCAAGGCCGCGCGCCAGGCTCAGCGGCGTGAAGAAATTGAGCTGGAACACCTCGCGCCAGTCGCCGAGGTCGCCGTTGAGGCAGCCCAGCCGCTCCTTGAACGGCGTCTTGGGCGAGACGCCGGCGTTGTTAACGAGCGCCTCCAGCGCGCCGCCGCCGATGATCGCATTGACCTCGGCGATGAAGCGCTCGACGGCATCGGGATCGGCGAGATCGGCGGTGACGTGATGCGTCCAGTTGGGGTCGCGCTTGCATTCCGCCGGCACGCCCTCGCGCGAGCTGGTGATCACCCGCCAGCCGGCGTCGCTGAAGCGCCGCACCGTGGCATGGCCGATGCCTCGGCTCGCGCCGGTGAGAAGAAGCGTCTTGCGCTCTGCGGTCATGACGCAAGCTTAGGAGATGCGCCGGCTGGCGGGAAGCTGCGCCGCGGCTCGTCGATGCCTTCGGGATCCTGGTGGATCATCACCTCGGCCTGCGGAAAGGCGGCGAGGATCTCGACCTCCACCGCATCGGAGATGCGATGGGCCTCCTCGAGGGTGAGCTTGCCGTCCATCTCGACATGGATCTGGATGAAGGCATTGGGGCCGGCCGCACGCGTGCGCAGATCGTGCACGGCCCTGACCTGCGGGTGCGCGAGCGCGATGGCACGGATTCTGGCGCGGGCCTCGTCGGGCAGCTCGCGGTCCATGAGCTGGACGGTCGCTGTCTTGCCGACCTCCCAGGCGCCATAGACGATCCAGAAGCCGATCGCCCCGCCAAACAGCGGATCGAGATAGACCCAGCCCAGCCAGCGAGTGGCCAACAGCGAGACGAGGACGCTGCCGTTCAGGACAAGGTCGGTGCGGTAGTGGAACTCGTCGGCGCGCACCACCAGCGATCCGGTGCGGCGCACCACCGAGCGCTGATAGGCCACCAGGACGAGCGTAACGGCGATGGCGAAGGCCATGACGGCGATGCCGATGCCGGTGTTGCTCACCGGCTGCGGCGTGAGGATGTGGTGCAGCGCCTGGATGATCAGCAACACGGCGGAGCCAGCGATGAAGGCCGCCTGGCCGAGGCTCGCCAGCGGCTCCGCCTTGCCGTGACCGAAGCGATGCTCGCGGTCGGCGGGGACCAGCGCCTGCTGCACCGCGAGCAGGTTGACGAGCGAAGCGGCTGCATCGAGCAGCGAATCGAGCAGGCTTGACAGCAGGCTCACGGAATCCGTGAGCAGCCAGGCGATGAGCTTTACCACGATCATTGCCGCGGCCACGGTGACCGACGCAAAGGTCGCGCGCCGCATCAGCGCGCCGGCCCGGGCGGTTCGCTCGGCGAGGCTCATGGGAAGAGCCGCTCGCTGCGCCAGCCCTCGCCGTCGCGGATATAGACGAGGCGGTCATGCAGCCGGTGCGGCCGGTTCTGCCAGAACTCGATGCGCTCGGGGACGACCCGCCAGCCCGACCAGCGCGGCGGCCGCGGAATCGGCCCGTCGCCGAACCGCCGGGCGGTCTCGGCAAAGCGCTCTTCCAGCACCTGCCGGCTCGCCACCGGGCGCGACTGGGCCGATGCCCAGGCGCCGATTCGGCTCTCGCGCGGGCGCGTGGCGAAATAGGCGTCCGCCTCCGCTGCGCTCACGCCCTCGACCGCGCCGTCGACGCGGATCTGGCGCAGCAGCGACTTCCAATGGAAGCACAGCGCGGCGCGGGGATTGGCGGCGAGCTCCTCGCCCTTGCGGCTGTCGAGATTGCCGTAGAAGACGAAGCCCCGCTCGTCGACACCCTTCAGCAGGACCATGCGCGCCGCCGGCACGCCCCGCGCGCTTGCCGTGGCCAGGGTCATGGCATTGGCCTCGCGCGGCTCCTTCGCCTCGGCCTCGGCGAACCACTGGGCGAACTCGTCGAAGGGCTGGTGGTAGCGAACGTTGCTCACGGCGCCTCCTCAAACCTCACCATAGACCGAAGCGCTAGAATTTCGAAGGCGCGGGTTGCCCCTGCCGGGCACAGCCGCCAAGATGGGCGCGGCCGGCGGGCAAGCGAGCGAGGCGAGCGGATTTGGCGATGAGAGACCCCTATGTCGTCCTGGGCGTCGCCCGCGACGCCTCCGACGACGCCATCAAGAAGGCCTATCACCGGCTGGCGAAAAAGCTGCATCCCGACATGAATCCGGGCAACCGCGCCAAGGAGCAGCAGTTCAAGGAAATTTCGGCGGCCTACGACCTGCTTTCCGACCCCGCGAAGCGGGCGCGCTTCGATCGTGGCGAGATCGATGCCGGCGGCAGCGAGCGCGGCTTCCACGCACAAGGCGCCCGCGCTTACCGGCGCACGGAATCGAGCTTCTCCTTCGACGAGATCATCGCCGAGATCCTCGGCCGCGGCCGGCGCGAGAGCGAGGAGCGGCTGGGCGATGTGAGCCAGGCGCTGCGCCTCTCCTTCATCGAGGCGGCGCTCGGTGGCAAGCGGCGCATCGTCTCGGCCGATGGCCGCAGCGTCGACATCATCGTGCCGGCCGGCATCGACAGCGGCCAGACCTTGCGCCTCAAGGGCCAAGGGCCGCGAAGACCTCGCGGCCTCGCGCGGGGCGACCTCTATCTCGACATCGAGGTCGAGCCGCATCCCTTCTTCCAGCGCAAGGAGCACGACATCCATCTGGAGCTGCCGGTGACACTGAACGAGGCGGTGCTGGGCGCGCGCATCACCGTGCCGACCATTCACGGACCGGTCGCGGTCAAGGTGCCGCGCGGTTCCAACAGTGGCGCGACGCTCCGCCTCAAGGGCAAGGGCATCGCCGCCGCGGGCAAAGCGGGCGACCAGTACGTCAGGCTGCGCATCATGCTGCCCGATCCGCCCAACGCCGAGCTCACGGCCTTCCTGGAGCGCTGGGGCGCGAAGCACCCTTACAGCGTTCGCCGCACCATCGACTGACCGCGCTCGCCCCG
>JASHRZ010000156.1 GCA_030037055.1 Alphaproteobacteria bacterium | reverse complement strand
TCCATCCATCGGAGCGCGGCAGCGCCGGAACCCGCGGGCCAGCAGCTCGGCATTGCTCAACGCGAAAAGCGGTGCGAATTCGTCAATGGAAAGGCCGGAAACACGAAAGCTCATGGGGACGCTCCTTTGTTGGCGTCCCCTTATCGCATGATGGCGGCAGCGCGCTCTATCCGCTTCCGGCGGTGAATTTGCTCAAGGATCACGTCCCAAGGCTTGACGATCTTGCCGCGCTCGAGCTTGGAGATGTGACGATGGCATTCCCGCGCGTGCCGGGCTCGCGCACGGCAGAGATGTGGAGGATGACATAGTCGCCGTCGGCGAAGGCCTGCTTGATCTCGCTGTGCGACTGCGGGAATTTCTCGCGAGGAACTCGATGAAGCGCTTGAAGCCCTCGGGCCCGTCGGCGGCATTGGGATTGTATGGGGTGTAGCGCGACCCGAAATACTGCGAGGCCTTGGCGAGATCCTTCTGGTTGATTCCCGCCTCGTAGAACTCGATCACGGTCTTCTTGTTCGCCTCCTGTTCGGGGCCGGCAAGGGCTGGCCAGCAGGCAGCAAAAGCCGGCGAGCGCATCTCTCCTCTGGGGTGCGGGGTTGCGAAGCCCCGCCATTCTAGGAGCGGCGGGAACCCGGCGGTAGCGATTCCCCCGGCCCGCGGCTAGACTGAATCCATGAATCATCAGATCCAGCGCCAGCGCGAGATCATCGACCGGCGTGCGCTGTCGGCGGCGCTCGATGCGCTGGCCGCGGACGCAGCGGAGACGCCGCGGGCGCGGGTGGTCGAGCTGCTTCGCCAGGCGCTCCAGGGCGGCCACGCCGAGATCCGCCGGCGCTTCGAGCAGGACGGGAACGGCAGCGACGCGGTGCGAGGCTTGAGCTTCCTGATGGATCAGCTCCTCCGCGTGCTCTACGATTTCGTCGGTAGCCATGTCTATCCGCTGGCCAATCCCACCGCCGGTGAGCACATGGCCGTGGCGGCGGTGGGGGGATACGGCCGCGGCGAGCTCGCGCCCTACTCGGACATCGATCTGCTGTTCCTGCTGCCGTACAAATCGACGCCGCACACCGAGCAGGTCGTGGAGTACATGCTCTACGCGCTGTGGGACCTCGGGATCAAGGTCGGACAGGCGACGCGCTCGGTCGAGGAGACGCTGCGCCACGCGCAGGCCGACCTCACCATACGCACCGCCGTGCTCGAGGCGCGCTACATCTGGGGCGACCAGACTCTGTTTGCCGATTTGCGGCGGCGCTTCGAAAGCGAGATCATCAGGCGTACCGCAGCCGAGTTCGTGCAGGCGAAGCTCGCCGAGCGCGACCAGCGTCACCAGCGCATGGGCGACAGCCGCTACGTCGTCGAGCCCAACGTCAAGGAAGGCAAGGGTGGCTTGCGCGACCTGCAGACGCTGTTCTGGATCGCCAAATACATCTACCGCGTCGACAATGTCGAGAAGCTAGTGGAACAGGGCGTTCTGTCGGGCAAGGAGGCGCATCGCTTCGAGCGCGCGCAGAATTTTCTTTGGACCGTGCGCTGCCACCTGCATTATCTCACCGACCGCGCCGAGGACCGCCTCACCTTCGACCGGCAGAGCGAGGTCGGGCGCCGCATGCGCTATACCGACCATGCCGGCTCGCGCGGCGTCGAGCGCTTCATGAAGCACTATTTCCTCGTCGCCAAAGATGTCGGCGACTTGACTCGCATCTTCTGCGCTCAGCTCGAGCTGGAGCAGGAGCGCCGGCCGCGCTTCGCCTGGAAGCCCTGGGGGACGCGCAAGCGCTCGATCGAGGGATTCACCGTCGATGCCGGCCGGCTCGACGTGGCGCACGACCAGGCGTTCTCGGACGACCCCGTCAACCTGCTGCGGCTCTTCCACGTCGCGCAAGAGCACGCGCTCGACATCCATCCGCACGCCTTGCGCCTCATCACCCGCTCGCTGAAGCTGATCGACGCCAAGCTGCGCGCCGACCCCGAGGCGAACCGCCTGTTCATGGAGATGCTGACCTCGCGCCGGGAGCCGGAGATCACGCTCCGCCGCCTCAACGAGGCCGGCGTGTTCGGGCGCTTCGTGCCGGATTTCGGCCGCGTGGTAGCGCAAATGCAGTACGACATGTACCATGTCTACACCGTCGACGAGCACACCATCTTCGCCATCGGCATCCTCGCCAAGATCGAGGCGGGCGCGCTCGCCGAGGAGTTGCCCCTCGCCACCGAGATCGTCCGCACCATTGAC
Organism: Alphaproteobacteria bacterium; assembly: GCA_030037055.1. Lineage (GTDB taxonomy): Bacteria > Pseudomonadota > Alphaproteobacteria > ATCC43930 > CGMCC-115725 > DAHUYF01. Next base: position 668 of record JASHRZ010000156.1, on the reverse strand, counting down.
AGCCGCCGCGCGCTCCACGTCGCGGTGCTGTTGCACGACATCGCCAAGGGGCGCGGCGGCGACCATTCGGAGCTGGGGGCGCAAGTGGCCGAACGGCTGGGGCCCAGGCTCGGGCTAAGCGCCGAGGAGACTGAGACTGTGGCCTGGTTGGTGCGCTTCCACCTGCTGATGAGCAACATCGCCTTCAAGCGCGACATCGACGACCCGCAGACCATCCGCGACTTCGCCCAGCGCGTACAGTCGCCCGAGCGGCTCAAGCTGCTGCTCATCCTCACTGCCGCCGATATCCGCGCGGTCGGGCCCAAGGTATGGAATGGCTGGAAGGCGACCTTGCTGCGCGAGCTCTATCACCGCGCGGTGGCGGAAATGTCGGGGGGCCTGGTGGCCGACCGACGCGACCAGCGGATCGTCGAGGCGCAACAGGCGGTGCGCGCGCTGCTGCCGGACTTCTCGCCGGCGGAGATCGACGCTTTCATCGCCAAGGGCTATCCCTCCTACTGGCTGTCCTTCGATCCGCCGACCCAGGCACGCCATGCGCGCCTTACGCGCGAGGCTGAGCGCAGCGGCGCGCCGCTGACCGTGGACACGCGCGTCGATGCCGCCCGCGCCGTCACCGAGATCACGCTTTACACCGCTGACCACGCCGGCCTCTTCTCGCGCATCGCCGG
>JASHRZ010000155.1 GCA_030037055.1 Alphaproteobacteria bacterium | reverse complement strand
AAAGATCACGAAATGACCATCTAACGTCCACGGAAAATTAAACTTACTGGCGGGTTATTGCGGTCTGTGTAATCCGGGATGCTAAGGAGGCCGCGTTTCGCAGGGGCACAGCAGAGGAATCGGTTCAATGCGCGGTTTGAGGTTGGCTGTCTGTGGCTTGGCCCTCATGGGGGCGACTGAATTGCGCGCGGCCGAATGCCCAGGCAATCCAGACGCCATCGGCACCAGCCGCACCATCGTGGTCGACCCGACCGAGCATCCCCGGCTCGGCGGCATGCAGTATCACGAAAGCCTGCCGCTTGAAGATCATGAGGTGGTGCTGACCTTTGATGACGGTCCGCTGCCGCCCAAGTCGACGCGCGTGCTGGAAATCCTTGCCTCCGAATGCGTCAAGGCGACCTACTTCCTGATCGGCAAGATGGCGCGCGAGTACCCCGACGTGGTGCGCCGCATCCACGAGGCCGGGCATACGATCGGCACCCATAGCTACGATCATCCCCTCACCTTCCAGAAGATGCCGCTCGAACGCGCCAAGGAGGAGATCGACGACGGCATTGCGTGGGTGAACTGGACGCTCGGCGGCGGCGCGGAGGTGGCGCCATTCTTCCGGATTCCCGGCTTGTTGCGGGCGGAGGGCGTCGAGCAGTACCTCGCCGCCAAGCACATTCAGGTCTGGAGCGCCGATTTCCTCGCCGACGACTGGAAAAAAATCACGTCCGCGCAGGTGCTTCAGCGCGCGCTTTCGCGCATCGAGGCCAACCACAAGGGCATCCTGCTGCTGCACGATATTCACCCGCGGACAGTCGAAGCCTTGCCCATGCTGCTGCATGAGTTGAAGCGGCGCGGCTACCGAATCGTCAATATTGTGCCGGCGAGCGCGGACCTGCCCAAGACCGCAACCGTTGCCAGTCAGTGGGTTCTCCATAATCGCAAGCTATGGCCGCAGACGCCGATCTTCGCCGAAACCGAACCTGAATTACCGGCGCCAAGTCCGACGAGCTTTGGCGGCGCTGCACTCTTCGATGCACAAACGGCCGAACACCCTCGGCTTCGGCCCCAGCGCGCTCGCCGCGGCCAAATTCCCCTGCCGCCGGTCTCCGTCTGGCCACACACCTTGCCGACGTCCGCCGTTTCGCCCGCGCCCCTGCAGACGGTATTGCCGGCGCCGAGCGCGCAGGATCTCGGCGCTTCGATCGAAGCGCCCGGGCTGACGCAGCCGAAGGAACCGTTCGACCTCGTTCCCGACACCAGCGGGCGCGCGCTCGACATCATCCGCGCCATCCCGCCGGAAATTCTCCCCGATAATAGCCCGACCGGCGCCATCGCACCGTCGCCGCCGCGCGGCCCGTCCTCGGAAAGGCCGCGCGGCGCCTTCCCCTAGGAGCGCGGTCGCCAATAGTTGGAGGATTACGGCTTCGTTCAAACCATACGGATGGCTGACCTGCAGAGCACCGTCGAACAGGTCGCGAACAAGCGGCCTAAGCGATGTCCACCAGCATGCAAGCGGCGGCACCGGTCGCGAGCGCCAGGAGGGCGCTGCGAAGGAAAGCGCGCAGATAGCTGCTGAGCGGTCGCTTGGCGACATGAGTCTTGTTCATGACGTCCCTCCGCGTTTACCCGACCTTAAGCATTCGTCGCGCCGATGCCTGCGGAGGTTCAAACGTCCGGCATGGCGGCTACGCGCCCGCCGGACTGGGCGGAACGCTGACGGTGGCATAACGAGTGGGGCTCGCGACCCGCGCTTGTGGTGGAGATTCCCCTGTCTGTCGCGGGTGGCGGCAATACACCCGATGATTTATGACCACAACGTCGGACCATATGTTTGGTTCACGAGGACACGAGATGAGGCCTAACGAAGCGGCACCCACGCCCACAGAGAGACGCAACGAGAACACGGCCCGCGACGCCTTCATTCGCGCCAAGATGCGCAGCGGCGAGGAATATCTGCGTTCCCTCAAGGATGGCCGCCGCGTCTACGCGGACGGCGACCGCGTCAAGGACGTGACCACCCATCCGGCGTTCCGCGAGGCCGCCAAAAGCATCGCACGCCTGTTCGACATTGCGGCGGCGCCCGAGAACCGCGAGGTCATGGCCTATCCGTCGCCGAAAACCGGCGCGCCGGTGTGGCGCTGCTGGCAGATCCCGAAAAGCCATGCCGAGCTGGCCGCCAAGCGCCGCGCCGCCGAAACCTGGGCGGCGGCGACTTTCGGCCTGATGGGGCGCACACCCGATCACGTCGCGGGCTTCATCGCCGGCTACGCGGCAAAGCCCAACCTGTTCGCGGCGGCCGGCCAGAACTTCGCCGACAATCTCGCAAAGCTCTATGAGCACCTGCGCGACAACCACCTCTATGTCACCTATGCCATCGTCCCGCCGCAGATCGACCGCAGCAAGCCGGCGCACCAGCAGAAGGACCCGACGCTGCATGCCGGCGTCGTCAAGGAGCGCGACGACGGCATCGTGATCTCGGGCGCCCAGCAGCTTGCGACCGCGGCGGCCTTTGCGGACTACCTCCACCTCACCTGCATCCACCCGATGCGGCCCGGCGACGAGGCCTATGCCAACGGCGTCGTGATCCCGATCGACTCGCAAGGCCTCAAGCTCTATTCGCGGCGCGCCTTTGCCAGCGAGCGCACCAATTCGTTCGACTATCCGCTCACCAGCCGGTTCGACGAGAGCGACTGCTTCTGTGTCTTCGACAACGTGTTCGTGCCGTGGGAGAACATCTACATCTACCGCAACCTGCAGATCTGCTGGGACCAGTGGTGGAAGACGCCGGCCCATCTCTACGGCAACCACCAGGCGCAGTGCCGCTATGCCGTCAAGCTGCGCTTCATGCTCGGGCTCGCCCAGCGCATGAACGAGATGACCGGCAACATCGCCAACCCGGCCGTACAGGTCGAGATGGGCGAGCTCGCCGCCATCGTCGCGATCGTGCAGAACATGCTGCTGTCCCACGAGACCACCGGTCCGATCGATGCCGACGGCATCTGCTGGCCGTCGGCGGTCGGCATCTATTCCGTCATGGCGCTGCAATCGGAGCTCAACGGGCGGATGCTGGAAAAAATCCGCGAACTCGCCGGCGCCGCGATGATCACGCTGCCGTCCTCGGTACGCGATTTCGACAATCCCGAGATGGCGCGCGATATCGAGCGCTACATGCAGTCGGCAACCACGTCGGCGCGCGACAAGGTGGCGCTGATGCGCATGGCCTGGGACTTCCTCGGCACCGAGTTCGGCAGCCGCCATGCCCAATACGAAAAGTTCTACGGCGG
>JASHRZ010000154.1 GCA_030037055.1 Alphaproteobacteria bacterium | reverse complement strand
CCAGGGGGCGCTCCTTGGGGTGGTGGGCCGAAGGGTAGATGATCAGGCGTGACACGAACGCCGGTGGTAAACTTGAAAGGATTGCCGCTCGCGCTTGGAAAGACGAGCTCCACGAAGTAGGCGACCCAGCCTTGCGCCGGCGCCGGCACGCGTCCGACATAGACGCCATCGGCTTCGTCCTTCAGCACCGAGCTTGTATACGCGGGGCCGATAATCTGCAGGCGGAAGTCACGCGTCGTGGGGTTCGCCGCCTGCCATAGCCGGACTTCGGTCGGGGGTGTCTTTGTCTCCACGCGGATCGCGCCGTCGTCCGTGAAGCGCCACGTGAACTCCGGACGCGGCGTGCCGTCGATAATCGACTGGTAGAAAACGAGCGCCGCCGTCTCGGCGTCCGTCCGCTGCTCCTTGAGTGAGTGGTCGGTGTTCGGGAGGTAACGCAGGTACTTCTCCCCTGGAAGCCCGTCGAAATAGAATTGCGACGAATCCGGCAGGAAGTACTGGTCTCCGGCAGCATTGACGATGTACTTCGGTATCGTCAGCCGCGCGCGATAGGAATAGGGATCAACGATCTGCAGCAGTGCCTCGAAGGGTGCCGTGCCGACCCAATTCATGATCCCCATCTCCTCATAGTCGCGCAGGGTCGGCGCCCAAAAGCCGTATGCGCGATAGTGGTGCTCGAAGGAGGGCTTGATGTTGAGCGCATCGATGACGACCGGTGCGACCGCCACCACCCGCTTGTCGATGGCCGCGGTCAGCCACGCGGCCCACCCCCGCTTCGAAGCGCCGCCGACGACAAAGCGGTCGACCGCGACGCCACCTCCTTGCGCGCTGCGGCAGAACGCGGTCACCGCGTCCATCGCCCGCACTACGCTCTTGGTCATGGGGAGTTGCAGCGGCCAAGTCTCATCGCCGGTGCGGAGATACCTGTCCCAGCTATAGGCGGTGATCGCATCCTCCGAGCGCCGTCGCGTCTCACCGGCAAAGGTGAGGGGCTCGTTCGGCACCATGCGGAGCTCGCTCACCACGGAAGCGGTCGTCTTCGCGATAAGGGCCTCGACCGGATTGATCTGGGTGGGCGGCTTGCTGTCGTTGGAGCCGCCGGCAATCATCAACATGCCGACCGCGGTCTTGACCCGGTCCGGCACGACGATGATGAGCCAGTGCTTCCAGAGCGGCCGGTCGACCTCGGCTACTTGGCGCCATTGTTGCGACGTCAGCTCCAGCACGTAGCCGCGCGAGCCGTCGCCAGGGATGGTCGAGAGGAGCGTATAATGATAGGCGGGATCGGGCGCGGCGATGTACCGATCAAGCGCCGCGGCTTCCTCCGCCCGGCACGAAAATACCACGCTCCCCGCGAATGCAAGGCCGAATACGGCGCTCGCCCGCATCGCCATCCACGGCTTCAATCCGATCATCGCTTCCGCTAAAGCTAACCGCCTGCAAGTCGCTACGCGCCGGAGGTGCGCGTCATCCCCATCGTCGCCTCGGCCGCCGAGGCCCCGTATTCTACTCTAAAGCGTTGTTGAATGATGAATTCCACATGTCCGGCCGTCGCACCACCCTCGGAGCGTGCCGCTTGTTGGGCCCGTCAACAGGCGCTCAGCCGCGCTCCGCGTATCGCACCAGCCCAGCGCCTCCGGCGGCGACGGCCACAGAACCGAGGCGCATCTCCATCGCAGCGCCCCGCCCATGCGGTCGTCAACAACCGGCGGGGAAATGGGGGAAAGCTTACGGGTCGCAGCTCCGCGCGCGTTCGAGCCGGCGCGCGACAGCGTACCGAGTTGCGCCGCCAAGCTGGCGCCTCGACGGCGCCATTTCCTTATCAGGCGATTATCGCCGCCACCGAGACGATCGGGCCGCCCTCGCGCTGCTTGAGATAGGTGGCATCGAGCCACAGATAGGGCCACTCGCCCCCCGACGGCCTCATGACCATTTTCCCATCTGGAAAGCGTCTCGGGTGCGACGTCCAGATGTTTAGCTAAGCTAACCGCTTTCTCGCCAATTGGCTTCCGCAAGAACCGTATCTCCCGACCGCTGAGCCTGTGCGGAAGCATGGCGCGCGCGGCTGCCATTGCTACTCTAGAGACCTTTCGCATCGGGCACGACTATATCGCGCGCGCCGGCGCAAGTCGTTTCGATTGCCGAGTCACGGAGGATTACGGGGATCCCCATCGCGTGCGCCTCATGCCTCGCGAGTGTGGGCTCATTGCGCTTGTTGTCCTTCATCGTGGTCTATCCTGTACTCTGCGTCCTTCAAAGAAGACAATTCGCTTCGTTTCGTAATTGGGTAAGACCACCAGCCGAAAAAGCTCGTCGTCCATATTCGATCCCGCACAACCCTGAGCCAATGACCGTCGCGTTCGAGTTTGTCTATAACCGACCCATTGGCGCGAGCGATGTCTAGATCTCGACCCGTTCGCGTCGTGTCACCGGCATCTGTCGCACATTCTTGAAGGCCGACGGCACGGACAAAGCCTTGGTCTCCGATGCGAAGCCGTCGTTGGGCAGCATATCCGGCGGGTTCGCGGCGCCCGGGCCAGAACTCGCCATCGGCGAAGGTATCGAGACAGCGCTTAGAGACATCCTCGCTGAACTGCGACGGTGCGGATTGCTTGATGCCCACGAAATCGAACAAAGCGAGCATGAGCTCAAGAAGATGGCGCGCCGACGCCATGATCAAAAGGAGCGAGGCGGTCATCGCGGTGAGAGCTGGACCACTCGCACGTTGCAGACATCGGTAGTGATAGACTTAATCGATGATCCGCCAGTCCAATACCTGCTCGAGGCATCGAATCGAGCGGCCGATGGCGCAGCCGGCCGTCTCTATGCATTTCAAAGTGAACTGCCGAGATACCGGTCCATATACTTCGGTGACACGTGAATGGGTGTTCTGCCGGTGGTGCGGCCAGGGCGAGCACCTCGACCTACGCGACCTCGCCCTCTCGATCGGCAGCAACCTCAGCTTCGAGAAGCCGCGGGGGCGAGGTGCCGGCGCTGCGGGCAGCACGCGAGCACGGCTTCGGAGATCGGGACGGATAACGGTAGCACAAACGCGATGACGGGTTTCCAGCGGCCTATTCAAAGCGAGATCACCAC
>JASHRZ010000009.1 GCA_030037055.1 Alphaproteobacteria bacterium | reverse complement strand
GAGCGGAGGTATCCTGACCATGAGGAGTGCCAACATGGCCAGCAGCCCGGTTACAAAGTCGCCGTAGGCGGCGAACGCCGCGAAGCCCGTCGGCAGATTGGGACCGACGATGCCGGGGAGGATGAAGACGAGCCCGAAGAAGCGGAAGCTGTGTAGGGTAGCAATGGCGCGTTGTGCTTCGACCCGGTCCATCGCCTTGAGTCTGGGCAGAACGTACGCACCAAAACAAAGTAACCACGGCACGTAGCCTAGAACGAGATGGGTCTGAAAGATGGTTGCAGGCGACATTTGGATCCCTCTCAGGCGTTTATCGACGCGGCCTCGAACACCGCGGTCAGGATGCCAAGCCGGCCTTCTCCGAGGTTTCGTCCCAGATTGGCAGCAAGCCGCGCGAAATCCGGCCCCATCACGGTGCCAAGATTAGGCGAAGGCGGCGGCCCCGACGCGCCGAGTTGAGCGAACCAGGCCTTGGCTGCTTCGGTGTCGTCTTGCCATGCCAGCGTATGGAATCCCGCCGCCTCGACAGCCTCGCGTGTCGCGACAGCTGTCAAAAGAAAGCTTGTTGCCGGCGTTCGCGCCCAGGGAACGGGATAGTGCGGCTCGCCGCTGTCCAACACGACATCGAAGGTTGCAAACCTGCTGCCGAACTTCAGCACGCGCCGGATCTCGCGGTAGAGCCGAGGCCGGTCGGAAATATTCATCGCAACATGTTGCAACAGCACGACATCGAAACGGCCATCGTTAAACGGAAGCTCCAGCGCGCTGGCGGTCTGGAATGACACCTGGCCACTCTGTCCCGTGCGTGCGGTCAGATAGCGTGCGGCGTCCACAAACGACTCGCTGAGGTCGACGCCCGTAACCTGACAGCCATAGGCCGCAGCTAGAAAGCGAGCCGGCCCGCCGACGCCTGACCCAATATCTAGAACTGACATGTCGGCGGTGATCCTAGACAACGTGGCAAGCTCGGCGGTCGCCGTGAGCCCGCGAGTGTGAAACTGGTCGAGGACGCCCAGTTGCTGGGGCGTGAGTCGCTGCTCCTCTGGCCCGAGGGCCCTGAGCGCTGTCTTCAGCCGTTCTGTCAGGCCGGCCGCGCGATAGTGGTCGCGTACGTTATCCAGGGCATCGCTCATGGCTGGATTCCTCTGATGCTGCAGACGATTGTTGCGGATCATGGGTCGCACGGGCACGACGACCCCTGATTGCAAGTTGGAAGTAGGGTTGCTTTCTACGCCCGACTATTCGCGATAATGTCAACGGGGTATGAAGCATAACTTCACAGTCAGACAGAGCGCGCTTGACGGCGTCGAGACGTTTCTGAGCGTTGCCAAGCACCGCAGCTTCCGCCGTGCGGCTGCGGCTCTTGGCGTCACGCCGTCGGCCGTCAGTCAGGCAGTGCGGGCGCTCGAAGCGCGGGTGGGCGCGGCGCTTCTCGCGCGCACCACGCGCAGCGTCGGCCTGACTGAGGCTGGCCAGCGCTTCCTTGACCGCGCCGCGCCCGCCTTTGAGGAGCTCGTCGCCGCCGGCGAGGCCGCGCGTGACCTCGGGCAACGTCCCACCGGGCTCTTGCGGCTTTCCGTTCCTCGAGCGGTCGTCCCGCTGATCCTTGAGCCGATGATCGCCTCATTTTGCCAAGCCTATCCCGAGATAGAAGTGGAGATCGCCGCACACGAAGAGCTGGTCGACCTCGCTGCCGCAGGGTTCGACGCTGGCATTCGGCTCGGCCAATTCATCGCGGCCGACATGGTCGCGGTACGGTTGACACCACCGTTCCCGTTCGTTGTCGTTGGCAGCCCCGATTATCTACGCTGGCGGAAGCGGCCGGAGCGTATCGACGATTTGCGCAACCACGCCTGCCTGCGCATCCGCCGTTCGAACGGGTCAATCGCGCATTGGCCCTTTGTAGACGACAACAAGGCGGTCGAGGCAATCGTATCGGGGCCGCTCATCGCGCACGACTACCACACACTTCTTGGAGCGGCGATCCAGGGTATGGGACTCGCACAGCTGCCCGGCCCGCTCGCGCAAGCGCCGATAGCTGACGGCCGATTGCAAGCGCTACTCACTCCCTTCGCCATGACAACTCCAGGAGTTTTTCTATACCACCCGGGGAGACGCCAGGTTTTGCCCAAACTGCGCGCATTCATCGAGCACATCAAATACCGGAGTTGACGTTCGACCCGACGGGACAATTGCCCGGAGGTTTTGCAAGCTCGATGTGCAAACAGCTCTTGATGTCGTGCTGGAAGCGGCATCAGCGCGTACAATGTGACCCAATAGATTTGCGCATCACGGGACTTCACGTCGTTGGCTTGGTTCGGCGTCGGGCCGCCCGCTACCCCACACGGGATGTTCTAATCAGATTACGGTTGGCCCTCGTAATAGCGAGCAGCAGCGTCTATTTCCTCCGGCGTCATCTGACGGGCGACATTGCGCATCTGCTCGCTGATATCGTTGTGCCGCGTGCTGGAGGCGAAGGCCAGTAGCTGCGCCTTTAAATGGGACGCGGGTTGGCCTTCTAGCCATGGGCTTCCGGCCTTGTTCGTGAGCTCGCCGTGGCAGGCGCCGCAGGGCGCGATGTTACGCATCGGTGCCCCACTTAAGACAATCTGTGCTGCGCCGTTGCCTGCCGAACGATCGCCGAATACACGTGGCAGATAGGCGTAGTAGGCAGCGAGATCGCGCATATCCTCGTCAGAGAGGTTGGCAACCAGCGGCGCCATCACTGCACTCGCCCGTGCACCGGATTTGAAGTCTTGCAACTCCTTGTAGATTGCCACGCCGTATTGCCCGGCGAGATTGGGCGTGTTCGCTTCGCTCAGACCACGCGCCCCATGGCACATCGTGCATCGAAGTGCCAGCGTCGCCCCACGCCCGATCGCTTCTGCGCTCACGCCACGCATCCGCGATGTTATCGCGACCTCCGTTGTCAGATAGGTTGGCTCAACCACAGGTTCGCCGGCGGACGCGCGTACCAGCCCAGCCGCGCTGCAGATTGCATTCCACAGCCCGTACAGACGTACATTCCCTTGAAGGGTCGGGAGCCAGATGAAGCCAACAA
>JASHRZ010000153.1 GCA_030037055.1 Alphaproteobacteria bacterium | reverse complement strand
TGGCGGCACTGCCGCCGCTCGCCGGCGACTATGCCGCGAGCCTCGTCACCGAGATGGTCATCCTCGCGCTCTTCGCCGCTTCGCTGCATTTCATGATGGGGCCGGGCGGCATGGCGTCCTTCGGCCACGCGGCGTTCTTCGGCGTCGGCGCCTATGGCGCGGCGCTCGCGGCGCGCGATGCCGGCGCGCCCATGCTGTTGGGCCTTGCCGCAGCGCCGCTCGCCGCGACGCTGCTCGCGCTCGCCTGCGGCTGGTTCTGCGTGCGGCTTTCGGGCGTCTACCTCGCCATGCTGACGCTGGCGGTGGCGCAGATCGTCTGGTCGGTGGCCTCCCAATGGACCGGCATCACCGGTGGCGACAACGGCATCCTCGGCGTCTGGCCGTCGGATTGGGCGCGCGGCAAGGCGGTCTTCTACTTGATGACGCTGGCGCTTTGCGGCGCCAGCCTCTGGCTGCTGCGCCGCATCGTCTTCGCGCCCTTCGGCGCAGCGCTGCGCGCCGGGCGCGACGCGCCGCTGCGCGCCGAGGCCACCGGCATCGATTTGAAGGCGGTGCGCTGGACCGGCTTCGTCATCGCAGCCGCCTTCGCCGGGCTTGCCGGCGGCCTCTTCGGCTACAGCAAGGGCAGCGTCTTTCCCACATACATCGCCATCTCGCGCTCGATCGACGCTTTGCTCATGGTGCTGCTGGGCGGCGTCGGCGCGCTCGCGGGCCCCTTGGTCGGCAGCGCAGTGTTCGTCGGGCTGCAGGAGGAGATCAGCCGTTACACCGGTCTCTGGCGGCTGCTGCTCGGCCTCGTCATCATCGCGCTGGTGCTGGCCTTCCCCGAGGGCATCGTCGGCTTCGCCCAGCGGCGGCTAAGGCGCAGCGAGGCGCCGGCATGAAGCTGCTGGCGGTGGCGGGCCTCGCCAAGGCCTATGGTGGCGTCCAGGCGGTGGCCGGCGTCGACTTCGCGCTGGAGGAGGGCGAGTTTCTGGCGCTGATCGGCCCCAACGGCGCCGGCAAGACCACCTGCTTCAACATGCTGGGCGGGCAGATCCGGCCGGACCGCGGCACCGTCCGCTTCGCCGGACGCGACATTACCGGTCTCGCCCCACGCCGGATCAGCCGGCTCGGCGTCGCCCGCACCTTCCAGATCACCCGGAGCTTCGCCTCGATGAGCGTGCGCGAGAACGTGCAGCTCGCGCTCATCGCCCGTCACCGCCGCGTCTTCTCCTTCCTGCCGCGCGCCGCCGGGCTCTACGGCGAGGACGCGATGGCGCTGCTTGAGCGTGTCGGCATGGCGAGCCAGGCCGAGCGGCCCTGCGGCATCCTCGCTTATGGCGATCTGAAGCGCGTCGAGCTTGCCGTCGCTCTGGCGCAGGCGCCCCGGCTGCTGCTCATGGACGAGCCCACGGCGGGAATGGCGGCGCAGGAGCGGCTGATGCTGATGGCGCTCGCCGCCGGGCTGGCGCGGGCGCAGGGCATCAGCCTCGTCTTCACCGAGCACGACATGGACGTGGTCTTCGCTCATGCCGACCGCATCATCGTGCTCGACCGCGGGCGTATCCTCGCCGAGGGATCGCCCGCCGCCGTGCGCGCCGACCCGCGGGTGCGCGAGGTCTATCTGGGCTCCGGCACCATGTTCGCCGCGTGAGGGTGCGATGGGCGAGGCGCTGCTCGAGGTGGAGAGGCTCAATGTCGCCTATGGGCGGGCACATGTGCTGTTCGACCTCGACCTTGCGCTGGCGCGCGGCGAGGTTCTGGCGCTGCTCGGACGCAACGGCGCCGGCAAGTCGACGACGCTCAAGGCCATCATCGGCCTGCTGCGCCCGCTCTCCGGCGCGATCCGGTTTCAGGGCAAGCGCATTGACGGCAGCGCCAGTCACGTCATCGCCCGACTCGGCATCGGCTACGTGCCCGAGGACCGTCGCATCTTCACCGACCTCACCGTGGCGGAGAATCTCGAGGTCGCGCGCCAGAAGCCGCGCCCCGGCGCGCCGCATTGGACGCCGCAAAGCCTTTTCGCGCTCTTTCCCAACCTCGCGGAGCTGCGCCGGCGGCTGGGCGGGCGCATGAGCGGCGGCGAGCAGCAGATGCTGACCATCGCCCGCACGCTGATGGGCAATCCGCTGGTGCTGCTCCTCGACGAGCCGTCGGAGGGCCTGGCGCCGAAGATCGTCGAGGCCATGGCCGACACCATCCTGCGCCTCAAGGCGGAAGGACTGAGCGTGCTGGTCTCCGAGCAGAATCTGCATTTCGCCGCGCGCGTCGCCGATCGCGCCGCAATCATCGAGAAGGGGCGTATCCGCTATGTCGGCGCGACGGCGGCGCTGATCGCCGACGAGGCGGTTCAGCACGCCTATCTGAGCGCGTGAGGATGGAGAAGTGTCAGCGGGGCCGTGACACATCCTTCTCCGTCCTTGAGGGCGGAGAAGGATTTAGGATGAGGTGGGCGAGGGCAGAGTTGTGGACAATGAGAGCATGATGAAGCGGAAGCGGCCCCACCTCACCCCTGTCTTCTCCGCGCTCAGGGGCGGAGAGGGAGTCAGCGGAAGCGCGCCATGAAGATCATCGGCGTCGATGTCGGCGGCACCTTCACCGACCTCATCCTGCTCGACGATGAGCGCCGCGAGGTGCGCATCGCCAAAGTGCCGACGACGCCGGACAACCAGGCCTTCGGCGTGCTCGCGGCGGTCAAGGAAACCGGCGCCGATCTCGCCGGCACCGGGGCGGTGGTGCATGGCACGACCACCACCACCAACGCGCTGCTGGAGCGCAAGATCGCGCGCGTCGGCCTCGTCACCACGCGCGGCTTCCGCGACGTGCTCGAGCTTGGCCGGCGCACGCGGCCAAAGCCCTACGGCCTTATCGGCAGCTTCGAGCCGCTGATCCCGCGCGAGCTGCGGCTCGAAGTGAGCGAGCGCGTCGATGCCGAGGGCGCGGTGGTCGAGGCGCTCGACGAGGACGCGCTGCGCCGCGCCGTGGCGCGGCTGCTCGTGCTCGGCGCCGAGGCGCTGGTGATCCATTTCCTCCATTCTTACATCAACCCCGCCCATGAGCGCCGGGCGGCGGAGATCGCGCGCGAGCTGTGGCCCAACGGCTACGTCACCGTCGGCCACGAGCTGATGTCGGAATACCGCGAATACGAGCGCGGCGTCACCGCCGCGGTCAATGCCGCGGTTCAGCCGGTGCTGCAGCGCTACATCGCTCGCCTCGAGCGCGAGCTCAAATCCGATGGCTATCGCGGGGATTTGCTGGTGATGCAGGGCAATGGCGGCACCGTCTCGGCGCGGCTGGTCGGCACGGCGCCGGTCACCACCGTGATGTCGGGCCCGGCCTCGGGCGTGATCGCCGCCGCCTACACCGCCAAACCCGCCGGCTTTGCCAATGTCATCACCTACGATATGGGCGGCACCAGTTCGGACGTGGCGCTGATCCAAGACGGCGTGCCGCTGGTCTCTTCCGAGCTCGAGCTGGAATACGCCATGCCGATCCATGTGCCGATGGTCGACGTCCACAGCATCGGCGCCGGCGGCGGCTCGCTGGCGCGGATCAACGATGCTGGCATCCTGCGCGTGGGCCCGGAGAGCGCCGGCGCCTATCCTGGGCCGATCTGCTTTGGCCGCGGCGGCAGCGAGCCCACCATCACCGACGCCAATCTGCTGCTCGGCCGCCTCAACCCGGACCGGCTGCTTGCGGTCGAGCGGCCGGTCTCGCTTCCGCAGATCCGCGCGCGGCTGGTCGAGACCGTCGGCGCGCCGCTCGGGCTTGACGCCGAGGCGAGCGCCGCCGCCATCCTGCGCGTCGCCAACGACAAAATGGCCGGCGCCATCCGCATGGTGTCGCTGGCGCGCGGCCACGATCCCCGCGACTTCGCGCTCTTCGCTTTCGGCGGCGCGGGTCCGCTCCATGCGTCGGCGCTCGCGCGCGAGCTCGGCATTCCGCGCGTCCTCATCCCGATACGGCCAGGCCTCACCAACGCCCTCGGCTGCGTCGTCGCCGATCTTCGCCATGATTATGTCCGCACCGTCAACCGGCCGGTGCCGCTTCTCCCCGACGGTCTCGTGCGCGAGGTGCTGGCGGCGCAGATCGCCGAAGGCGAGCATAGGCTGGTGCAAGAGCGGGCCGAGATCGAGGAGGTCCGGCTGCTGCACCGCGCCGACATGCAGTTCGAAGGGCAGAGCCATCTCCTGAGCGTGGAGCTGCCGGGCATCGCCGTGACGCGTGACGAGCTGCAGCGCGCCTTCGAGGCCGCCTATTGGCGGCGCTTCGGCGTCGCTTTGCCGGAGATCCGCGCCGTGCTGGTCAATCTGCACACCGCGGTGATCGGCAGGCGCCGCCCAGTCGACCTTGCCGCGCTGGCCCCGGCCTCGCCCGCGGCGAGCCTCGAAGCGGCGCGGACGGGCCGCCGGCGCGTCTGGTTCGATGCCGGCTGGCGCGAGACGCCGGTCTATCGCCGCGAGGCCCTGCCGCCCGGTGCCGAACTCCGCGGGCCAGCGGTGATCGAGCAGCTCGACGCCACCACCATCATCGAGCCGGGTGACCGCGCCGCCATCGATCCGCTCGGCAATCTCCTCGTCGCCATCGGAGCCAGCGCATGACCCATCCGCCCAACCCGCTCGACCCCGTGACCCTCGCCGTCATCCAGAACGGACTCGTCCAGGTCTGCAACGAGATGGATTTGGCCTTCGTGCGCGCCGCCTTCAGCCCGGTCATCTCCGAGGCGCTCGACCGCTCCGACGGCATCTATCACCGCGAGGATGGCGCGCTCATCGCCCAGGGTGATCTCGGCCTGCCGGTCTTCGTCGGCGCCATGCAGTTCTCGACCCAGGCGGTGATCGAGCGCGCCGGAGCGGTGCGGCCGGGCGACGTCTATATCGTCAACGACCCCTATCTCGGCGGCACGCATCTGATGGATGTGAAGTTCGTCAAGCCGTTCTTCTACTGCGGCCGCCTCTTTGCCTGGCTCGCCAATACCGGCCATTGGCCGGACACGGGCGGCTCGGTGCCGGGCGGCTTCTCGGCCAACGCCACGGAGGTCGAGCAGGAGGGGCTGCGCCTGCCGCCGGTGAAGCTCTACAAGGAAGGCGCGCTCGACACAGAGATCCTGTCGATCATCCTTGCCAATATCCGGATCTCCGATCAGCGCATCGGCGACATCAAGGCGCAGGCTGCCGCGCTCGCCATCGGCGAGAAGCGCTTCACCGCGCTGCTCGACCGCTATGGCGCCGACACGGTGGAGGCGGCGATTGCCGAGCTCAGGCGACGCGCGGCCCAACAGATGCGCGCCAAGATCGCGGCCATCCCCGACGGCGTCTATACCGGCGAGGCGTGGGTCGACAGCGACGGCGTCGAGGACCGGCCGCTCAAGATCGCGCTCGAGATCCGAAAAGAGGGCAGCGATCTCCATTTCGATCTCTCCGGCTCGAGCCCGCCCTGCCGCGGG
>JASHRZ010000152.1 GCA_030037055.1 Alphaproteobacteria bacterium | reverse complement strand
GAAGCGCTTCGACCAGGCCCGCGCCTCCTCGCTCTGGTCCCAATAGAAGGCGGTGGTGAGCTTCAGCCCCTGCGCGACCTCGAGGCCGAGGCTGTGCACGTCGGTGATGAAGACGAGCAGCGAGACCAGAGTCTGGCCGCCCTGCGGCAGGCCGAACTCGTTCGCCTGCTTGGTGGCATTGATCATGTCGCCGCCGCCATTGGCGAGCGCCACCACCTTGGCGCCCGAGGCCTTCGCTTGCAGCAGGTAGGAGCTGAAATCGGCGGTGTTGAGCGGATGCCGGACGCCGCCCAGGACGCTGCCGCCGGCGGCGAGCACGGCGCGCATGGTGTCCGCCTCGAGCGAATGGCCGAAAGCATAGTCGACGGTGATGAAGAACCAGCTGTCGAGGCCCTTGCGCGTCACCGCACGCGCCAGGCTGGTGGTGAGCGCATAGCTGTCATAGGTCCAGGAGATCGCCGTCGGCGAGCAGGCCTTGCCGGTAAAATCCGTCGTGCCCACCGCGGTGGCGATGGCGATGCGGTTGCGCTCCTTGGCGATCTGCTCCACCGCCAGCGCCACCGAAGAGTTGTCGAAATCGATGACCATGTCAACCTCGTCGACGTCAAACCACTGCCGGGCGATGGCAGCGCCGATATCCGCCTTGTTGTGGTGATCGGCGGCGACGATATCGACCGGCTTGCCGAGCACGCTGCCGCCGGCATCCTCGACCGCCATCTTCGCCGCGACCACCGAGCCCGGTCCGGCGAGATCGGCGTAGAGGCCGGATTGGTCGTTGAGAACGCCGATCCTGACGATGTCGTCGGAGATTTGCGCGAGCGCCGCCGGCGAAAATCCGGCGAGCAGCAGGGCGGCAAAAGCGAGGCTTGTCGGCCGCAGCATCCCGTTCCCTCCCAGGTTCCGGATTTCTTGCGTCAGGCGCTTCCGAGCGGATGATATCATGATCTTTCGCGCCAATTCCGCCGCGATCCCACCGCCGCGACGCGTTCCTAGATCCGGGGATCGACGTCGAGCCGCACAGCGATTCCCTCGAGCTCCGGGCGCGGCGCAGGATATCGCGACATCACCAGAGGGTCGTGGCCTGGGATGATGTGCGCGGGCGAGCTGGCGAGGCGCTGCAGAGTGCGGTGGCCTTCCATCATCTCGCCGACGTCGTAGACGGTGATGTAGGGACGCTGCTGCTCGATATTGGCGTAGAGATGCGCCGCATCCGCCGCCAGCACCAGCCAGCCGCGGCGCGTGCGGACGCACAGCGATTGCAGGCCCATGGTGTGGCCGCCGATGAAATGGACGCTAAGGCCCGGCGCCACCTCTTCGCTGCCGTCATGAAAGCGCAGTCGACCGGCGAAGAGGCGCCGCACCATCGCCGCGACGTCCTCGGCCTCGAAAGAGCCGCGCAGCGCGCGATGGCACATCGAGCGCCCGGTGCAGTACCGCATCTCCCGGTCCTGGATGTGGTAGAGCGCGTTGGGGAAGAGGTCGTGATTGCCGGCATGGTCGTAATGCATGTGGCTGATGAAGACGTCCTCGACCGCGGCGGGTTCGATGCCGAGCAGCCTGAGTCCGTCGCCGGGCGAGCGGATATGGTGGCGCTTGCGCTTCCTTCCCTGCTCGGCGTCGAAGCCGGTGTCGAGAATGTAGGTCTTGCCGCCGCCGACGATCGCCCAGACGAAATAGTCGATCGGCATTGGCCCGTCATGGGGATCGCCGCCGAGGAAATTGGCGCTTGCCCGGCGCTCGTGCCGCGCGTATTTGACGGCATAGACTTCGTAGGTCGGCTCGCTCGACATCGGTTGGTGCTCCGCGCGCCGGGAGCCGGCGCGCCGCTTGCTTCTTCGCCGTCACCGAGATCCGCGCCGGTGCCGGGACCGCCGATCTGTCGGGCTCTACCCTAAGTGGCGGCGTTTTTCGCTGTCAAGGCGGTCCGCAACGCGGCGATGCCGCCCCATTCCGGCCACAAAGATGCCGCAGCGCCCCGGTAGCATATTAGGCTAGTACTCGAAATGGGAAGTGCCGGAGACGGCAGGCGAGATCGGTCGGTCCCACCTCGCCCTCCTAGCGCTAATCGCCGGGTCGCTCGCTCTCTGCCCCCTGGGGGAGAGGGTTGGGGTGAGGGATGAATTTGCGATCGTTGGTAGGGGACGCAAACAATGCGCAGGATGCGACAGCAGCAACCCCCTGGCAAGCGTGCGGCGAACGCGGCGCGCCGGCCGTCGCTTGCCTGGATCCTGTCCGGCGACGACACCGGCATGTTCCGCCGTTCGCTGTTGTTGGGCGGCGCCGGGGCGATGATCTGGGTTAGCCTGCTGACGCTCGTCGATGATCGCCTGGCCGGTACCGGAGCGCCCGGTCCGCTGGCGGAGCGGCTGCTGCTCGACATCGAGAGCGCCGGCACCCGGCCGCCGGACGAGCTTGTAGCACGGGCGCCGGCGACGGTGCCGGAGGAAGCGCGCCGTGCCATCCACCATGCCGCCGAACTGGTCGGCGTCGACCGCCTTTACCTCTTCGCCGTCGCGGCGCGGGAATCCAGCTTCGATGCCGATGCCTTTGCCCGGAAGACGACCGCGGCCGGTCTCTATCAATTCACCGAAGACACCTGGCTGCGCGTCGTCAAGGTCTTCGGCGCGCGGCATGGTCTCGACGCCTATGTCGTGGCGATCGCGGCCGATGAGGGCGGCGCGGTGTCGATGCCGCGCGGTGCGCTGCGCGAGCGGCTGATGCGGTTGCGCTACGATCCCGGGCTTGCTGCGCTGATGGCGGCGGAGCTGGCGCGCGACAACCGGCAGCGGCTGGAGCGCGTGCTCGGCCGGCCGGTTACTCCGGCCGAGGTCTATGTCGCGCATTTCCTCGGCCTTGCTCAGGCGGCGCGCATGATCGACGCGGCGGCCTCGCAGCCGGAGACGGCGGCGGCGCGGCTGGTGCCGGCGGGCGCGGTGAGCAACCCGGCGGTGCTCGGCCGCGCCTCGGCCGGAGCGGTGTTGCGCGCGATCGACGCCTACTTCCGCGACGAGGTGCCGCGCTTCGCGCGGGCCTGACCGTTCTACTATTAGCGCAGCAGCGCTGGCAGACGCTCACTTTTAGACTCGCTGCCGAACACCGAAGCGTCCTCTGCGTCGCGGACCTTAAGCGGTCCCACTGACGCGGCCTTGAGGCGGTCCCCTCAAACATGACAAATGAAATTTCCATTCTACTTGAGTCTTATAATGCGAGCAGACCGCTTTAGCCGAACAGCGCAGGCCATGGCGTTGTTCAGGGCACTCGAAAGCGCGCGGCCCGCCTCGATCCGCCTCTTGATCGACGCCTTTGCGGCGACCGTGCTCCCGCCGTCCATTCGAGGGGTCGTGACATTATCGCGGTTTCGGCTGATCGGGTCGGCGATCGCCGCTCTCGTCGATTACCGGTGGCCGGGTGCACGCACATCCGGCGTCGCTCGTACTCGCCTCATCGACGACTGGGTCGTGGCCGCGATCCGTGACGGCGCCCGCCAAGTGGCGATCCTCGGCGCAGGCTTTGACAGTAGAGCCTGGCGCCTTCCTGCCCTCGGCGGGATCAGGGTCTTTGAGGTCGATCACCCGGCAACATCGCAAGAGAAGCAGCGCCGTCTGATGGCCGCGGGCTTCGATCCATCGAGGATTGTCCAAGTGTCGATTGACTTCGATCGCGAACCGCTCGCCGAGCCACTCGCGAAGAATGGCTTCAGCATGCGCGAGCGCACTGTTGTCATTTGGGAAGGTGTCACCAACTACTTGACTGCCGAAGGCGTTGATGCCGTCCTGCGCTGGACGAGCGGCCTCGCACCGGGCAGCACGCTGGCATTCACCTATATCCACGCGACCGTGCTCAGCGATCCCGGAGCCTTTGATGGCGCGGAGCAAGCTATGGCTTTTGTCGCGAAGGCTGGAGAAGCTTGGACCTATGGGATCGATCCGGCCGAATTGAGGGGCCGTCTCCAAGCTGCCGGCCTCGAGCTGGTCGAAGATCTCGGCGCCGACGAATATCGTTCTCGCTATTGGCATTCGGCCAAGTCTCGCTGGCAGGGCTACGCCTTCTATCGGGCAGCGCTTGCTATCGTTCCGACGCATGCCGAGACTTAGCCCCGTGCGCGCCGCGCTTAGGCGCCAACAAATCCTTGATGCCGCGCTTGTCTGTCGCGGAGCGTGGGTTTCACAAAGGCACGTTGCAGGATGTGATACGCGTGTCTGGTCTCAGTCCCGGGTCGATCTGCTCCCATTTCGGCAGCAAGGAAGACATCGTCTACGCGGTGGTCGAGGCACACATGCCGACGATCTTCGTAACCTTGAGCTTGCTTTGAACGCGAGCAGCCTCGCCGAGGCTTTGGTGCTCCTTGCAAAGAGCTTCTTCCCGTCGCCGGCGCCAGGCGAAGATCGCGCGAAGGCTTGCCGTACGGCTCTGGGCTGAGAGCCTTCACGACGCGAGCGTCTTGAAGGCGGTTCGAGACCGCTGACCGGCTGCGATTGTTGCTGACGGATCTATTGCGCAGGGCAAGGAGGCGCGGGGAATTGAAACGGCGCTTGGAAGGGGAGGCAGCGGCTCGGGTCTTGATCGCTGCCTTTCAAGGCATCACGCTTCAGCAGACCTGGGACGAGAACTTGGACAGCGGCTCATGTGTCCGTGCCATTCAACGGCCTTTTCCTGGTCCACAATGCGCGGAGGGCGCGGATATTGAGACTTGGGAGAGGTCACCGCGTCGCCGCCGCCCTGGTCCATGGAATATGGCGAAGCGAAGTCGCCTGATGTACGCGCCCTAGCCGATCTGCGGCCAGCGCAGCAGCGCGGCTTTGCCGGGCTCGGCCAGCGCGTAGACGCCGCGCTCGACGCGAGTGAACCAGCCATAGACGTTGTGCAGCAGAATCTTCGGCGCGTCGGGGACCGTGTCCTTGAGCTCGCGGACGCGGCGCGGGCCTTCGGTGAGCGCGGCGGCGCAAGCGAGCGCCTGCTGGCGATAGGCGGTCATGACGGGCTGGCCTCGGCCGCCGCCCTTGACGGGATCGCCGCGGCGGCGGCGATGCTCCTCGACAAGTTCGGAACGGCGCCGCGGATCGCGCCGCGGCCGCCACGGCCTGGGCTCGACCAGGATGTCGACACGGCCGCGAGCGGTAACGCCGAGGAGGCCGAAGCCCAGGAGACGGCAGAGCTTGCGCGCCCGCGGGTCGTTCTCGCGGCCGCGGGTCGAGCTGCGCACGGCAAGCCAGATCTCGTCGCAGGCGGCGGCGCGGTCGACGCCCTGCAGCACCAGCTCGAGGTTGAAGGCGAGCTTGAGCTCCGTGATCACCAGCAGCGGCGGCATGCCGTCGCGCACCGCCACGACGTCGCAGCCGCGGATCTCGCCCTTGACGGCGAAGCCGAGCTTCTCGAGGAAACGCTTGACCGGAAGATAGAGCGCGGTCTCCACGGTGCACAGTTTGCCCGAAGCGCCAAGCCCCCTCAACCGCGCTCAGGCCGGCGGCAAGATGCCGGGGCATCGCCGTCGTTGCGTTCCCTGCGCAACCTGCGGAGGATCTCCGGCACAGACCAAACAAGGGAGGTTGGCCATGACGGCATTGCCGAAGATCGATGCGGTATTGCGTAGCGGGACCGAAAGCGGCGAGTCCCGGAGGTCGTCGCCATGGCGGCGACGGCAGACGGTCCCGCCTGTGAAGACGCCTTCGGCAAGAAGGCGCTGCCGGCCGGGCCGGCGATAATCGCGGATTCCGTGTTCTGGATCGCCTCGATGACCAAGGCGATCATCTCGACTGCGGCGATGCAGCTCGTCGAGCGCGGCAAGCTCGCGCCGGACCGGCCGATCGCCGAGGTGCTGCCGGCGCTGGCCTCGCGGCAGGTGCTCGAAGGCTTCGACCCGACGGCGAGCCCAAGCCGTGGCCGGCCCGGCGGCCGATCACCTTGCGCCATCTGCTGAGGCACACCGCCGGGTTCGGCTATGACATCTCGAATCCGGACCTGCTGCGCTATGAGGAGAACAAGGGCATTCCCGGCATCATCTCCTGCGAGAATCTGGCGCTGACCATGCCGCTGACCTTCGATCCCGGCGGCAAGGCGGTGGACGTGGTCCGTGGCCAGACGCTCGGCGCCTATTTCGAGGCGAATTTGTTCGAGCCGCTGGGCATGAAGGACACCACCTTCAAGCTCGCCGACAGGCACCGCGCCCGGCTCGTCGGCATGCATGCGCGCCAGGCCGATGGCAAACCCCAGCCGATGCCTTCCGAGATTCCGCAGGAGCCGGAATTCCAGATGGGCGGGGGCGGGCTTTACGGCACCGCCGGCGATTATCTCGCCTTCGAGCGCATGTTCCTCAACGGCGGCAGCGCCAATGGCCGGCAGGTGCTGAAGCCCAAGACGGTGCGGGCGATGTCGGAGAACCAGATGGGCGGGCTCAGCATCCGTCTGCTCAAGACCGCGATACCGCCCTATTCGAACGACGCCGAGTTCTTCCCGGCATGGTCAAGAAATGGGGGCGGGGGTTCATGATCAATACCGAGCGGGTGCCCCGCGGACGCAGCGCCGGCAGCCTCACCTGGGCCGGTCTCGGCACTATCTATTTCTGGATCGATCCGGCAAAGCGCATCGCCGGGGTGATCCTGGCTCAGCTCGTGCCGTTTGCCGATCAGAAGGTGCTCAATCTCTACGCCTGCTTCGAGAACGCCGTCTACGCCTCGCTCGCCTGACACGCTGCGGAGCTGCGGATCGGGACGAGTGCGGCGTCCCGATCCGTCGCCGCCGTGCGTTGCCTTGCCGGTGCTGGGGCGATATCGTCGACGACGGCAGCGAGGAAGCGTCATGGGCCATACGATCGAAGGGTTCGCAGCGGAATGCCGACGGTTGCTGGCCGCCGATTCCGGTCCCGGCGGGCGCCGGAAGGTGTGCCGGCTGGTGGAGGAGGTGCTCAAGGACGAAGCGTTCATCGCCCGCCATCTCACCGAGGAGGGCGGCGAGCGCAAGGTCCTCTACGAGGATCCCGAGCTCGGCTTCTGCATCCTTGCTCATGTCTATAGCGGCGCGCGCGAGAGCGGGCCGCATGACCATGGGCCCTCCTGGGCGATTTACGGCCAGGCGCGCGGCGAGACCGAGATGAGCGATTTCGCCTTGGTCGAGCCGGCGCAGGAGGGGAAGCCCGGCAAGGTGCGGCGCGTCAAGACCTATATGCTCCTGCCGGGCATGGCGCATCTCTACAATGAAGGCGATCTTCACGCGCCGCGCCGCGCCGGCCCGAGCCGTCTCCTGCGCATCGAGGGCATGAACATGGACAAGGTGAAGCGGCGCGCCTTCGAACTCGTGTGAATTCCGGCCTTGCCCGAGCCCGGCTCCGCGTGCTGCTGCGCTAGTCTTTTTTGTATTCGTGCCAGCCCGCGGCTTCGGCCTCCTTGCGGCAGAGATAGCCGCCATCGGTGGTCCTGCCGTAGAGCTTCGATCCCTTGACGTGGAAGATGCCGCCGCCCTTGACGTTGGACCAGACCACGACGTCCTTCGGGCAGTGTTTTTGCGCCGCGGCTTCCATGTCGAACTCCTTGACCTCGCGAGCCTCGGCCGCGGCGGCGAGCATCGCAACGGCGCCGATGACCAGCATGCGCAGAAACGGTTTCATGTTCAGCGCTCCTCTGGCGCCTGTTAGGGATCGCCGCCGCGCCTCGGCGATCGGGCACGGCGATGAGGGATCGATGGATATTAGCAGGGCCGGCCGCCATAAACAGCGCGAATGCGCCGCTGGCCCGGAGGAGGGGCGGGAGGAGAGTCATGGATGGAACGGCGCCGGGCTGGCACAAAACCCACGTCAGCCTCGGTCGGGGCGGGGTTATCGCCCACGAGGTTCACCACGGAGGGACGCAGGACACGGAGAAAGAAAAAAATTGGTGCGCAACGCGCGCCATTCCTTGTTCCTCCGTACTCTCGATGCCTCCGTCGTGAACCTTTTGCACAAGCCGCGTGGCGGAGCGGGAATGCTGCGCGCTTGCCTAACGCGGCGAACCGGGCGACGCTTTCGATAACGCATCTCGGCCGAAAGAACACGATCGGGAGGAGGATGCACGATGAAGGTAATGGCTGGCATCGCAATGACGGCACTGTGGCTCGCTGTTGCCGGGGTGACGGCGCAGGCGGCTGATCCGATCCGCATCGGCTTTAGCATGGCGCTCACCGGCGGTCTCGCCGGCAACGGCAAGCAGGTGCTCGCCGGCTTCGAGATCTGGCGCGAGGACATCAATGCCCAGGGCGGGCTGCTCGGCCGGGCGGTGGAATTCGTCTATTACGACGATCAGAGCAACCCGGCCAACGTCCCGGCGATCTATGCCAAGCTAATCGATGTCGACAAGGTCGATCTCGTCATCGGCCCCTACGCCACCAACATGGTCGCGCCGGCGCTCACCGTGATCATGCAGCACAACATGGTCGACGTGTCGGTGACCGCGCTGGCGGTGAACAGCAGCTTCCATTACCCCCGCTATTTCTCGATGATCTCGGCCGGGCCGACGCCGAAGATCGCCTATTCCCGCGGCTTCTTCGCCTTGGCCGCGGCGCAGAGCCCGCGGCCCGCGAGCGTGGCGATCGCTGCCGCCGATGCCGAGTTCGCCAAGAATGCCGCCGACGGCGCGCGCGAGAACGCCAAGGCGAACGGCTTTAGCATCGTCTATGATCGCACCTACCCGCCGAGCACGGTGGATTTCGCGCCGATCGTGCGCGCGATCCAGGCGGCCGGCCCGGACGTCGTCTATGTCGCGGCCTACCCGCCCGACACCGTCGGCATGATCCGCGCCGCCAACGAGATCGGCCTTGCGCCCAAGATGTTCGGCGGGCCGATGGTCGGGCTCGCCTCGGCCACGATCAAGATGCAGCTGGGACCGCTGCTCAACGGCATCGTCACCAACGAGATCTGGCTGCCCTCGCCCAAGCTCGATTTTCCCGGGGTAGAGGCGCTGCTGCAGCGATACCAGGCGCGCGCGCCGGGCCTTGCCACCGATCCCCTGGGCTATACCTTCCCGGTGTTCTCCTACGCCGCCGCCCAGGTGCTGGGTGATGCGGTGGCGGGCAGCGGCAGCCTCGATCCCGACAAGATTGCCGACTACATGCACAGCCACAGCTTCACCACGGTGGCCGGCACGTTCAAATTCGGGCCCGACGGCGAATGGGACACCGAGCGCGTGCTGTGGACGCAGTTCCAGGGCCTCACCGACAATTCGGTCGACCAATTCCGCGGGGGCAACAGAGAGGTCGTGCTCTGGCCGCCGGAGTACGAGGTCGGCACGCTCGTCTATCCCTTCGCGGCCGCGCGGAAATGACCGCTCCCGCGCGCCCGCCTCAGTTGATCAGCCCGTAGAACTTGCCGGCATTCTCGCAGGTGATCTTGTGCGTGATCTCGGCCGGCAGATGGCCGAACTGCTCCTCGATGTAGCGCGTCGATTCCGGCCAGACGCCGTCGCCATGCGGATAGTCGCAGCCCCACATCAGCGATTCCACGCCCATCTCGTCGATGAGCCTGGTGCCGATGCGGTCGAACTGGAACGTCGCCTTGCATTGCCGGCGCCAGTAGTCGCTGGGCTTGATCTTGAGGCCCAGATCCTGGAAGCGGTCCTCCCATTCGAAATCCATGCGGTCGAGCACGTAGGGGATCCAGCCGATGCCGCTCTCGCCGAAGCCGATTCGCAGATGGGGATAGCGCTCGAGCACGGCGGCGCCCATCAATGCCGCCAGAATGTTGACGAGATTCATCTGGAAGCCGGAGACGACGGCGAAGAAGGCGGCGCGCCGCGTCTTGCCCGTCCGGTCCTCGAACACCTTGAGCGGCATCGCCGGGAAAGTGTGGAAATGCAGCGGCAGCCGCACCTCGTTGACCGCCTGCCACAACGGCTCCCAGACCGGATGCCACATCGGCTCCATGTCCCAGGAGCAGGAAAGCTCGAGGCCGCGCAGGCCCAGCTTGGCGACGCGATGCACCTCCTCGACCGCGGCATCGATGTCGCCATAGGGGAGGCAGGCGAGGCCGATCTGGCGTTCGGGATAATGCCGGCAGAATTCCTTGAGCCAGTTGTTGTAGATGCGCAGCATCTCGTTGGCCGCCTCGCGGTCGCCAAGGCGGCCAGCGGCGCCGAGGATGCCGTAGATCACCTCGGCGTCGATGCCGTCGCGGTCCATGTCCTTGATGCGCAGATGCGGGTCGGAGACGCGGCGGATGCCTTTCCTGCCATCCTCGTAAAGCCCCGTCTCGGCCATGACGTCGACGCGCGCATGGCTGCCGGGAACGAATTTCTGGCCGGAAGGACCGACGCCGTTGACCAGGCCGAAATTGGCGCCGTTCCGCGCGGTCCAGCGCGGTCCGTCCGGCCCGTCGACGACATAGGGCATGCGCTCCTTGAGGGCCTGCGGCGCCTCGGAAACGAAGAGGTCGGGCGGCATCCAGGGCAGGTCGATATGGCAGTCCGCCGAGATCCTCCGATAGTGCATGCTTGCTCCTCGCGCCGCCTCGGCGGCGCCTGTCCGATGATCAGTTGAGACGCAATTCAGTGATGTGGCGCGGATCCGGCCCGATCTCGCCGCGCTCGACCCGATGCACGATGTCGGTGAGCGCGGCATTGGCGCGGGCGCCGATGCCGATCTCCTCGCCGCGGGCGACGACGAAGCCGTTGAGAAAGTCGATCTCCGTGCGGCGGCCCTTGACCATGTCCTGGCCCATCGACGGGCGCTGCTCGGCCGAGAGATGTCTGGTGCCGGCGAGCATGTGCTCGGAGGCGTCGTGCCAGGCCGCGTCGTCGCCCTCGCCGGCGCGCGCGATCGTCTCAGGCGGCAGATGCAACACCTCCTCCAGCCGATAGCCCAGCGCCTCGCCGATGCGGATCGCCTCGCTGCCCAGCCGCAGCATGAAGCGCCGCAGCGCGTCGTCCTGGATGCACGCATTGCTGGCAAGGCCGGTGCAGGCGGCAATGCCGTTGCCCATGACGTTGGCGACCAGCTTCGACCAGCGCTCGCCCCAGAGATTCTCCGTCACCTTGGCGCTGTCGGCGAAGGCGACGAGACGGCGGACCTCCTCGGCGCGCGGGGTGATGCGGCCATGGACTTCGCCGGCGCGGAACACGGTGTGCCGCGCCCCGCCCTTGCCCGCGCCGCGATGGACATGGCCGGGCGCGCGCAGCTCCACGGTGATGCGGCTGGCAATGCAGCCCAAGGTTCGGCCCCAGCCGACGACCGCCGCCACCGCTTCCTCGTTCATGCAGTTCTGCAGCGAGACGACACAGCCCGACGGCGCGAGATACTGGCGGATCAGCATCGTCGCCCAGCCGGTGTCGTAGGATTTCATGCAGACGAAGGCGATGTCGATCGGCGCCTCCTTCGCGAGATGCTGCACGTCGGTGACGTGGAGCGCCCGCACCGGGACGGTGAATTGAGGCACGTCCTTCGCATGGGTGATGGAGAGGCCGTGCCGGCGCATCTGCTCGACATGCTCCGGCCAGGGATCGATGAAGGTGACGTCCTCGCCCGCCTGCGCCATATGCGCGCCGGCATAGCCGCCGACCGCGCCAGTGCCGACAATCGCTATTCTCCGCCCCATCGCCTCTCTCCGCGTTCTACCTGGCCGCGCGACAGGAACGCGTCCGCCCAGCGCTTGTAGTGCGCATCGCGGGTGACGGCCTTCATCAGATCGGCCGAGGCGATGCCGGGCAGCGCCCCCGGCTTCACCCCCTCGCGCAACGCCTTCAGCGTATCGTGAACCGCCTTGACCGCCGCCAGGAAGGGCTGATGGCCCTGCAGCGCCACGCGCACGCCGCGCGCGCCGAGATACGCCGGATCCTCGAGTTCGGCGCCCCCGCCGCCGATGACGATCGGGAGTGTCACCGCCGCGGCGATGGCGTCGAGCTCAGCGCGCTTCTTGAGCCCAACGAGGAACAGCCCATCGACCCCGGCCGCTTCGTAAGCTTTGGCGCGGGCCAGCGTGTCGTCGAGGCCGGTGACAGAGATCGCCTGGGTGCGGCCGAGAATGACGAGGCTTGCGTCCTGGCGCGCGGCGAGCGCGGCGCGCATCTTGCCGACGCCTTCCTCGATTGAGATCAGCCGCATCTCGCCCGCGGCGCCGAAACTCGCCGGCAGGGCCGTGTCCTCAATGGACAGCGCGGCGACGCCCGCCGTCTCCAGCTCCGCCACGGTGCGCATGACGTTGAGCGCATTGCCGTAGCCGTGATCGGCGTCGACCAGCAGCGGGAGAGTACCGGCGCGGCAGATGCGATAGGCCTGCTCGGCGAATTCCGTCAGCGTCAGGAGGATGAGGTCGGGCGCGCCGAGCACCGCGAAGGAAGCGACGGAGCCGGCGAACATGCCGAGCTCGAAGCCCAGCTCCTCGGCGATGCGCGCGGAGATGGGGTCGAAGACGGAACCGGGATGGACACAGCGCTCGCCGGCCAGCAGGTCGCGAAACCGCTTGCGCCGCTCGGTCCAATCCATTCTTCGCCTGCCTCCCTGGGCTTCGCACTTTGGCGCGCGATTATGGGCCTATCGGTCCCGTCCTGTCCACGTCGCCCAGCGGCCCCCCATTCCCGGGCCCGCATTCCCCGGCTGGGCGCGCCCGCCCGGCCTGGCTATGCTGCGTCCGTCGGAGGAAGCATGAGGCTCCGTATCTTCCATCCGCTGAGCCGAAGCGGCCTGGCCGACCGCGCGCGGAATCCTGAATGACCGGGCGGCTCGTCTGCATCATGGGTCCGTCGGGTGCCGGAAAGGACGCACTCATCGCCTATGCCCGCGCGCGCAGCGATCCCGCGCGGCTGATCTTCGCCCATCGCTACGTCACCCGTCCGGCCGAGGCGGGCGGCGAGAACCATGTGGCGCTGAGCCCGGCGGAGTTCGCCGCGCGCCAGGCGGCCGGCCTCTTCGCGCTCGCCTGGCAAGGCCATGGCTTCGCCTACGGCATTGGCGGCGAGCTTGATCTCTGGCTCGCCCGCGGCTTCACCGTCGTCGCCAACATTGCGCGCGCCGCATGGGCCGATGCAAGGCTGCGCTATCCCGGCGTCGTCGGCGTGCTGGTCACCGCGCCGCCGGAGATCCTGGCGCAGCGCCTTGCGGCGCGCGGCCGCGAGGACGCAGCGGCGATCGCCGAGCGGCTAGCCCGCGAGGTCGATTTGCCCGAGGACGCCGCGCTCCACCGCCTCGACAACAGCGGCGCTCTCTCGGTGGCGGGCGAGATGCTGGTGCGGCTGCTCGCGCGGATGTGACGCCGCTGCCGTCGACATGCGATCAGCGATGCGAACGCCCCGTCCCATTCATCGCTGCCCTCGAAGCGTCGGCCGCGGATCTCGGCGGTGCCGCTTCGCGCGCGACAGGACGTATGGCTGCACGAGAGATCGGCCGGCATATTCCAGTGCTGCACGAGCTTTCAGATCGTCGCCAAAGTCAAGCGCCGGCGACGATCAATATCTCGGATGCGTGTCCCGACGAGCCGACGATCGCTTCGAAATCCTTTCTGGTCCTGCCTGAATTCTCTCTGCGCGGCTTGATGGCGTCCACAGGGTCGATGTCCTCGTCCGGCCAGCGCAGAGGTTCATAAGCATCGACAAGGGTCATCAACACATCGAGCCGGTTACGCTCGGGCGTTTGCTCCGCTGAGCCCCAAAGCCGCTCGATCTCGGCGAGCGCGGCTTGGTGCGACGCGTCATCCCGAATGGGCGCGATCGCGTCGTTCTTCAATCTCATCATCCCGCTTGATATCGATCTAGCGTTTCCGCATCGATCCCGTCGTATTCCGCATGTGTGGCCGCGAATTCGATGAACACGGCCTGTCGACCATAGTCTATGGCGGCGACAACTCTGTACTCGTTTCCCTTCACGTTGAACAAGTTTTTCCAGGACGCGGCGCGGAGGTTGTGCTCAGCTCCCGGAACGTTGGGAGGCGAGCGGGTGTCCTCAGCGATGGTCGGAAGCCGCCCTGCCTACGAGCGCAGCGCTGCCATCACGCGCGCGATGAAGCCGTCCACCGCCGCCGGGTCGATCCAGCGCAGCACCGCGACGATGTCGGCGGCGGGATCGATCCAGCTGATGTTGCCACCGGCGCCGATGGCGAAGAAGCTTTCGGGCGAGGCGCTGGGAAAGCCGCTGCGGGCGGTGTTGAGCCACCAGAGAAAGCCGTACTCGGGCTTGATCGCGCAAGGCTCGGTCGAAATCCGGATCCAGTCTTCGGAGAGCAGCCTTCTCCTGCCCCAGCGGCCGCGCCGCGCCATCAGCAGGCCGATACGCGCCTGGTCCTCGGCATGGATGAAGACGCCGCCGCCCCAATGGCCGCCGCCGGAGACGGACTGCACGCGCGTGCCGCCGATCTCGACAAAGGAGTTGCGATAGCCATGCCACTCCCAGTCGGCGGAGGCGTCGATCGGCTGCATGATGCGCTCGCGGAAGATCTCCGGCAGGGCGCGGCCGAAGCGGCGCAGCAAGGCGAGGCTGAAGCGGTTGACGCGGACGTCGTTGTATTCCCAGAAACGACCCGGCGGCGCGAGGTCGCGATGCGTGCCCTTGGCCGGGCCCCGGCCTTCGAGCGAAAGGTCGCGGTTGCGGTCGACGAGGTCGGGCTTGTCCCAGAGCGTGCCCTCC
>JASHRZ010000151.1 GCA_030037055.1 Alphaproteobacteria bacterium | reverse complement strand
ATGGTCGAAAGCCAGATCCGCACCAACAAGGTGACGAACGAGGCGGTGCTGGAGGCGTTTCTCGCCGTGCCGCGCGAGCGCTTCGTGCCGGCGCGGCTGCGCGGCACCGCCTATGTCGATGACGACCTGCCGCTGGGCGGCGGGCGCTCGATGATGCAGCCGATGGTGCTGGCGCGGCTCATCCAGCTCGCCGAGATCACGCGCGAGGACAGCGTGCTGGAGATCGGCTGCGGCACCGGCTACGGCACGGCGCTGCTGGCGCGGCTCGCGCGCAGCGTCGTCGCCGTCGAAAGCGAGGCCGAGCTCGCGCGCCAGGCGCTGGCGCGGCTGCGCGAGCTCGCCGTCGACAACGCCACTGTGGTCGAGGCGCCGCTCGCCGCCGGCTATCCGGCCCGCGCGCCCTATGGCGTCATCCTCTGCCAGGGCGCCGTCGCGCGCATCCCCGATACGATCGCGCATCAACTCGCCGAGGGCGGCAGGCTGGTCTGTGTGCTGCAGCAGGAGAGCGGCCCGGGACGCGCCATGGTGATGATTTCTGCGGGGGGCGCGCTGTCGCATGGACCGAGCTTCGACGCCACGGTGCCGTCGCTGCCGGGTTTCCAGGCCGAGCCGAGCTTCGTATTCTAGGGCAGGAGGCAGGGACCCAGAAGATGCGCCGTGAACTCCTCGCCGCCGGCGGCGTGAGCGCGTTCCTTCTGGCTTCGGCCGGCGGCGCGAGCGGCGAGACGCTGCCCGAGGCGCTGATCGACGCCTACCTGACCAACCCGCAGATTCTCGCCGAGCGCGCCAACCTGCGCGCCACCGATGAAGGCGTGCCGCAGGCGCTTTCCGGGTGGCGGCCGACGGTGACCTTCACCGGCTCGGTCGGGGCGCAGCGCATCGAGAACCAGCCGACCTCGCCGATCAGCCCCAGTTCCAGGACGGCGCCCAAGATCGTCGACCTCAACATCACCGAACCGCTCTACAACGGCGGCCGCACCGTCGCGTTGACGGCACAGGCAGAGAAGACCATCGAAGCCGAGCGCGCGCGCAACATTGCCGTCGAAGAGACCGTGTTCCTCAGCGTCGCGCAAGCCTATCTCGACGTCGTGCGCGATCAGGCGACGCTCGATCTCAGCATCAACAACGAGCAGGTGCTCCGCCGCCAGCTCGAAGCGACCAATGACGAGTTCCGCGTCGGCACGGTGACGCGCACCGACGTGGCGCAATCGGAAGCGCGGCTCGCTGCGGCCACCGCCTCGCGCCTGCAGGCCGCCGGCAATTTGCAGGTCAGCCGGGCCAATTACGAGCGCGCCGTCGGCCACGCGCCGCCCGGCAAGCTGGAGCAGCCGAATCTGCGGCCGGTGCTGCCGGTCAGCCGCGACGAGGCGATCAGCCTCGCCACCTTCAAGAATCCGAATGTTGTCGCCGCCATCTACAGCGAGGATGCGGCGCGCGATGCCGTCGATGCCACGCGCGATCAGCTGCTGCCGACCGTCGCGCTGGTGGGCGACATCAACCGCGGCGTGGCGACAGTCATCACCGGCTTTGACACCACCACCGCCTCGGTCATCGCCCGCATGACCGTGCCGCTCTACGAAGGCGGCAACATCTACTCCCAGACGCGTCAGGCGGTGGAGGTGGTGGGGCTGCGTCTCGGCCAGACCGACGACGCGCGGCGCGCCGCCATTCAGGGCGCGGCCCAGGCTTGGGAACAGATCGTCTCCGGCCGCGCTCAGATCGTCTCGCTGCAATCGACGATCGAGGCGGCCGAGATCGCCCTCGAAGGCGTGCGGCAGGAGCAGACGGTCGGCGCGCGCACCGTGATCGACGTGCTCAATGCCGAGCAGGAGTTGTTCACGGACCGGGTCCAACTGGTCACCGCGCAGCACGATGTCGCCCTCGCCGAGTTCACGCTGTCGCAGCAGATCGGCAGCCTGACCGCCGCCGATCTGCGGCTCCCGGTGAATCTCTATGACGTCGACAGGCATTACCGCTCCGTTCGCGAGAAGTGGCTGGGCTTCGGCGCCAAGGACAAGTAGCCCAACCGGCGCCGGGGCCGACCCACCGCCCGGCCGCCAAGGCGCGGGTTCGGCTGGCCTTTTTCCCTCGCTTCCCCTACTGTAGCCGGCAACCAGGCGAGGTCGGTTGAGCGTCATGTCGGACCCAAAAGGCCAGCACGAGCCGTCGATGGAGGAGATCCTCGCCTCCATACGCCGCATCATCGCCGAGGATGGAGAGGCGGGCCCCGCCCCGGCGGCTGAGGAAAAGCCCGCGCGCGGCGAGGAAGTGCTGGAGCTGACCGAGATGGTGGACGAGGACGGTACGGTGGTCAGCATCACCGCCGGCGGCAAGAGGGCTGCCGCCGAGCCGCCGCCGCCCCCCAAGGCCGCTTTCGGCGTCGAACCAACGCCGGCGCGCGTCGAGCCACCGCCGCCGCCGATGCCGGAGGAGAGCGGGGAGCGGCTGGTCTCGGGCGCAACGGAGGTCGCCGCGGTCGCGGCGCTCTCGCAGCTCGCCCAGCCCGGGGCGCGCGATCAGTTTGGCAATCTGCCGCTGGGCGATGCCGGGCGCACGCTCGAGGATCTCGTGTGCGAGCTGCTGCGGCCGATGCTCAAGGATTGGCTCGATGCGCATCTCCCGCAGCTCGTCGAGCGGTTGGTTCGCGAAGAGATCCAGCGCATGTCGCGCGAGGCCCAGCGAGGCTGAGCGACCCGGCGCCCGCGGCGGCAATTTCCCGCGTCAGCAGAACGGAGTGAGCAAGAGGCGTTCGGCCATGCTGGACAGGACCTATCGTCCGGCCGATGTCGAATCGGCGACCTATCGGCAATGGGAGGAATCCGGCGCGTTCGCCTGCCATCCCGACTCGCCGGCCCCGCCCTATTGCATCATGATGCCCCCGCCCAATGTGACCGGCATCCTGCATATGGGCCACGCGCTCACCTTCACCCTGCAGGATATCCTCATCCGCTATCACCGCATGCAAGGCCGCGACACGCTGTGGCAGCCCGGCACCGACCATGCCGGCATCGCCACCCAAATGGTGGTCGAGCGCCAGCTCGAACAGGAGCAATCCAGCCGCCTCAAGCTCGGCCGCACCGCTTTCATCGCGCGGGTTTGGAAATGGAAGGAGGAATCGGGCGGGGCCATCGTCCGTCAGCTGCGCTCGCTCGGCGCTTCGCCCGATTGGCGCCGCGAGCGCTTCACCATGGATGAAGGGCTCTCCGCCGCGGTGCGCAAGGTCTTCGTCGCGCTCCACAAAGTGGGGCTGATCTATCGCGATAAGCGGCTGGTGAACTGGGACCCAAAGCTGCACACCGCGATCTCTGATCTCGAAGTCGAGAGCCGAGAGGTGAGGGGCTCGCTCTGGTACATCCGATACCCCGTCGAGGGCGAGGCCGGTGCCTTCATCACCGTGGCGACGACCCGGCCCGAGACCATGCTCGGCGACACCGCGGTCGCGGTCCATCCCGAGGACGAACGCTATCGGCATCTTGTGGGCCGCGCGGCGGTGCTGCCGCTGGTCGGCCGGCGGATTCCCATCCTCGCCGATGACTATGCCGATCCCACCGCCGGCAGCGGCGCGGTCAAGGTCACCCCGG
Organism: Alphaproteobacteria bacterium; assembly: GCA_030037055.1. GTDB lineage: Bacteria > Pseudomonadota > Alphaproteobacteria > ATCC43930 > CGMCC-115725 > DAHUYF01. The sequence continues at coordinate 3,994 of JASHRZ010000151.1, read as the reverse complement.
CGCATGACTTCAACGATTTCGAGATCGGCCGCCGACACGGTCTGCCGATGATCAACATCTTCGACCGCGACGCCCGCCTCAACGACGCCGTGCCCGAGCCCTATCGCGGCCTCGACCGCTTCGAAGCGCGCAAGCGCATCGTGGCCGATCTCGAGGCGCAAGGCCTCGTCGAGAAGATCGAGCCGCACACGCTCACCGTGCCGCATGGGGACCGCTCCGGCGTCGTCATCGAGCCCTGGCTCACCGATCAATGGTACGTCGACGCCAAGGCCCTGGCGCAGGCGGCAATCGAGGCGGTCGAGACCGGTCGCACGACCTTCGTGCCGAAGAGCTGGGAGAACACCTTCTTCGAGTGGATGCGCAACATCCAGCCCTGGTGCGTCTCGCGCCAGCTCTGGTGGGGGCATCAAATCCCGGCGTGGTACGGGCCCGACGGCACCGTCTTCGTCGAAGAGACCGAAGCGGCTGCGCAGGCGGCAGCGGCGAGCCATTACGGCAAACCGACCGCGCTCGAGCGCGATCCCGACGTGCTCGACACCTGGTTCTCCTCGGCGCTCTGGCCGTTCTCGACCTTGGGCTGGCCCGAGCCGACGCTGGAATTGCAGCGCTATTATCCGACCGACGTGCTGGTCACCGGCTTCGACATCATCTTTTTCTGGGTGGCGCGAATGATGATGTTGGGCTGCAAATTCATGGGCGACGTGCCGTTCCGCACCGTCTACATCCACGCCCTGGTGCGCGACGAGCGCGGCCAGAAGATGTCGAAGGCCAAGGGCAACATCATCGATCCGCTCGCGCTCATCGAGCGCTACGGCGCCGACGCGCTGCGCTTCACGCTCGCCGCGCTCGCAGCGCAAGGGCGCGACATCAAACTGGCGGAATCGCGCGTCGAGGGCTATCGCGGCTTCATCACCAAGCTGTGGAACGCGGCGCGCTTCGCCGAAATGAACGGTTCCATGCCGGTCAAGGGGTTCGATCCCGCCGCTTGCCGGCTGACGCTCAACCGCTGGATCGTGGGATCGCTGGCCGAGACCGGCGCGCGCGTCGCCGCTGCGCTGGACGCCTACAAATTCAACGAGGCGGCAGGCGCGATCTACCATTTCACCTGGGGCACCTTCTGCGACTGGTTCATCGAGTTCGCCAAGCCGGTCTTCGCACGCGCCGATGCGGCGGCGGCGGCGGAGACGCGCGCCGTCACCGCCTGGGCGCTCGGGGAGATCGTGCATTTGCTGCATCCCATCGCGCCCTTCGTCACCGAGGAGCTGTGGCGGCATTTCACTGCCGGCAAGGACGGGCTGCTCATCGCCGCGTCCTGGCCGAGCTATCCGCCGCGTCTTGTCGATCGCGCGGCGATGGCGGAAATGGACTGGGTGGTCGAGCTGATCTCGGCCATCCGCTCGGCGCGCGTCGAGATGAACGTGCCGCCGGCGAGCGAGCTCGCGGCCTACATCGATGCCGCAGATCCGATGATCTGGGCGCATGTCCAGACGCATAAGGAGTCGATCTTGCGCCTTGCGCGCCTGGCCGCGCTGGAGAAGATGTCGGCCACGGATCATGCCTGGAAGACCGTCGCGCGCAGCGCTATTCAAGTTAACATTGAAGGCGCCATTGTCCTGTTGAACCTCGCCGACACAGGGATGGACCTTGCCAAGGAACGCGCGCGGCTGGCCAAGGAGAGCGCCGGCGTCGAGAGCGAGATCGACAAGATCGCGCGCAAGCTGGGCAATGAGCAATTCCTCGCCAAGGCCAAGCCCGAGGTGGTGGCGGAGCAGCGCGAGCGCCTTGCCGAGGCCGAGGCGGCGCTTGCCCGCCTGCGCACCGCACTGCAGCGCATCGGCGCTTGACGCGCGGCGGCGCGGTGGCGCCGCCCCTTTGAAACCACCCTCCGCCTTTGTATGGTGCCGCAAACCAGCCGATGCCGAGGAGACCTGCCATGCCCGACGACATGAGACAACGGGGTTTTGACAAGGCGACGCTGCCGAGCCGTCACGTCACCGTCGGGCCGGAGCGCGCGCCGCACCGCTCCTATCTCTACGCCATGGGCCTCACCGACGAGCAGATTGCCCAGCCGCTGGTTGGCGTCGCCACCACCTGGAACGAGGCCGCGCCCTGCAACATCGCGCTCGCCCGCCAGGCACAGGCGGCGAAGAAGGGCGTCACCGCCGCAGGCGGCACGCCGCGCGAGTTCACCACCATCACCGTCACCGACGGCATCGCCATGGGCCATGCCGGGATGAAGTCCTCGCTGGTGTCGCGCGAGGTGATCGCCGATTCCGTCGAGCTCACCATGCGCGGCCATTGCTACGACGCCTTAGTCGGGCTTGCCGGCTGCGACAAGTCGCTGCCGGGCCTGATGATGGCGATGCTGCGACTCAACGTCCCCGCCGTTTTCATGTATGGCGGCTCGATCCTGCCCGGCAAGTTCCACGGCAAGGACGTGACCGTGGGCGACGTGTTCGAGGCCGTCGGCGCCCACAGCGCCGGCAGGATGAGCGACGCCGAGCTGCACGAGCTAGAGTGCGTCGCTTGCCCCTCGGCCGGCTCCTGCGGCGGCCAGTTCACCGCCAACACCATGGCCTGCGTCTCCGAGGCGATCGGGCTGGCCTTGCCCGGTTCCGCCGGCCCGCCCGCGCCTTATGATTCCCGCGACAGCTATGCCGAGGCCTCCGGCGAGGCGGTGATGGCGCTCCTGCGGCGGCGCATCCGCCCGCGCGACATCGTCACGTTGAAGGCGCTCGAGAACGCCGCCATGATCGTCGCCGCTTCGGGCGGGTCGACCAACGGCGCGCTGCACCTGCCGGCGATCGCGCATGAAGCGGGGATCGATTTCGACCTCCACGCGGTAGCCGACATCTTCCGGCGCACCCCTTACATCGCCGATCTCAAGCCGGGCGGACGCTACATCGCCAAGGATCTTTTCGACGTCGGCGGCGTGCCGGTGCTGATGAAGGCGCTGCTCGACGGCGGCTATCTCCATGGCGACTGCCTGACCGTCACGGGCAAGACCGTCGCCGAGAATCTCGCCGGGATAAGCCTGCCGAAGAACCAGGACGTGGTGCGCCCGACTTCCGCGCCGCTCTCGCCCACGGGCGGCGTCGTCGGCCTCAAGGGCAATCTTGCGCCGCAGGGAGCCATCGTGAAGGTGGCGGGCATGCACGACCTCAAATTCCGCGGCACCGCCCGCTGCTTCGAGCGCGAGGAGGACGCCTTCGCCGCAGTCGATCGGCGCCAATACAAGAAGGGCGACGTCATCGTCATCCGCTATGAGGGTCCGCGCGGCGGGCCGGGCATGCGCGAGATGCTCTCGACCACGGCGGCGATCACCGGGCAGGGGATGGGACACGAAGTGGCGCTCATCACCGACGGACGCTTCTCCGGCGCGACGCGCGGATTCTGCGTCGGCCACATCGGTCCGGAGGCGGCGCTCGGCGGGCCGATCGCGCTGCTGCGCGACGGCGACATCATCACCATCAACGCCGAGGCCGGCACGATCGACGTCGAGCTTAGCGCGGCCGAGCTGGCCGAGCGGCGCAAGGCGTGGAAACCGCGCCGGCACGACTTCCAGTCGGGCGCGCTATGGAGATACGCGCAGACCGTCGGCGATGCCGAGAAGGGAGCCGTCACCCATCCCGGCGCCAAGGCGGAGACGCATGTCTATGCGGACATTTGACGCGCGATGAGCGACCGCACGCTGCGCCGCCCGGCCGAGCTGGTCGCCGCCGGCCTGGCGCCGGCGGCGCGGCAGGCGGAGATCGCCGCGGTGGCCGAGCGCTTCGCCGTCGCGATCACGCCGGACATGGCGGCGCTGATCGAACCGGGCGAGCCCGCCGATCCCATTGCGCGCCAGTTCCTGCCGGACGCTGCCGAGCTCGTGGTCGCGCCGGAGGAACGGGAGGATCCCATCGGCGACCGCCGCCTCTCGCCAGTCAAGGGCATCGTTCACCGCTATCCCGACCTCGTCCTGCTGAAGCCGAGCCATGCCTGTCCGGTCTAT
>JASHRZ010000150.1 GCA_030037055.1 Alphaproteobacteria bacterium | reverse complement strand
CATCTCGACACGCTGGAAAAGGCGGGCTACGTCGCCATCGAGAAGCGGTTTGTCGGCAAGAAGCCGCAGACGCGCGTCAGGCCCACGCCCTCGGGCCGCCGCGCCTTCGCCGAGCACGTGGCCTATCTGCGCGAGATCCTCGACGGCGGCGGGCCGCGGGCCTGAGCCCCTTCCCCTTGAGGGCAGGCCGATCGCATATGAGTTTCACCACCGAGGCAGGAGAGTCGAGGAGAGGCGCGGTGGCGCACGAGCGATTCGTTTCCTCTCCCCTTCATCGAACCGGACGAGCGGATTTCTCGCATCCGGCTCTCCGACTGGCTTCGTGGCGGGCTCACGACGTGGCGCCGGCTGTGCGACGGAACCGCAAGCGCGGCACCCCGAGGGTGCCGAAGAGATCGTCCTTGCGGATGTGCCGAGTGCCGCGCGTCGGCAGCTTATGGCGCCGAGCGAGGAAGTTGCGCACGCGGTCATAAAGATGCGCCTCGATGACCCGGTCCGTGGCGTAGTGCGAGCTAGGACTGAAGCAGCCGCACCATCCCCGTAGCAGCCGGGTCAGGTGTCGCGTACCTCCTCCCAGGCCCCCTTGTTGCCCGGCCCGAGTATCGCACTCACCTCGTCCTTCAGACGCTGCACGCTCTTCTTCGACGGGCTCGCCCCTCTTGCCGGAAGCAGTGCGGGCCGAAGCTGTAACCCAGGAAGTCGAACCGCTCCTGCCGCGCGTTGCGCAGACAGGTCTTGGTACGGTTCAGCGTGAGCCCCAGGCGCGTCATCACCCGCTCCGTCCACGCCAGCGCCTCCGCCGCGTGACCGCGGCTGAGGATGACGAGGTGGGTCGCGCAGGGCCCTGCGCGCTCGCAGAACCCTACGTGAGACTCTCGCCTCATAGGGCTCCCATTGTGGCCGTGCGCCTGCAGGAGCCCCCAATGAGCGAACAGCCGTGGTTGGCACGGAGAAGAATTTTTGGGCGCGCGATGCGCGCCGATCCTTGCTTCTCCGTGATCTCCCGTGTCTGCGTGGAAATCTTTTTCCTCGGTAGCACGACGGCAAATGCGATTGCGCTGCCCTCAAGGGGGCGGGACATCGCTCCCGCAGCTCAGTTTCTTCCGAGCCGGCGCTTGAGCTCGGCGAGACACTGGCGGCGGTCGGCGCGGAAATCGCCTCCCTCCCACCATTGCTCGAGCTCGGCGAGGAGACGCCCGACCTCCTTGCCCGCCGGCACGCCCAGCGCGGTGACGTCGCGGCCCCTGAGCGGAAAGACGAGTGGATGCCACTCAGCGGCAAGGGCGAGAAGCGCCGGCAGGCGGTCGCGCGCGCCGGTCTCGGCGGCGCCGAGCAGCACGAGATCGCGGTAAAGAGCGGCGCCGAGACGATGGAGCGCGCGGCGCTGCGTCCGGTCGTCGCCGGCGAGATCGACTGGCCAGGGCGGCGTCGCCAGCGCCAGCAGCCGCGCGCGCTGCTCGTTGGAGAGGCGCAGGCGCTCGGCGAGCGCGCTCGGATCGCCGGCGATGAGCGCGCCCAGCCGGCGCAGCGGATCGAGCGCGGGCTCGAGCGGCAGCAGCGAAGCGAGCCGGTCGAGGCGACGCGCCTCCGGCAGCAGGACCGCAAGCACGCCGTCCTCGACCATCATCAAGAGGCTTGGCAGCGGATCCGGCGCGCCGAGCAGCTTCAGCGTCTCCCCCGCGACGCGCTCGCCCGACAGCGATGGCAGAAGATGCGCCAGCGCGCGGCAGGCGGCGCGCGCCGCACCATCGGCCTCGCCCTTGCCGTAATGCGCGTAGAAGCGGTAGAAGCGCAGCAGGCGCAGCACGTCCTCGCGGATGCGGGTGGCGGCGTCGCCGACGAAGCGTACCCGCCCTGCGCGCAGATCGGCCAAGCCGCCGACGGGATCGAAGAGATTGCCGTCGGCAGCGAGGAAGAGCGCGTTCATGGTGAAATCGCGCCGCGCCGCATCGGCCGCCCAATCAGCGGTGAAGGCGACGCGAGCGTGGCGGCCGTCGGTCTCGACGTCGCGGCGCAAGGTGGTGATCTCGAAATGCCGCGGCGGCACCACCGCCGTCACCGTGCCATGGGCAAGCCCGGTCGGGACCGCCTTGATCTTCGCCACCTGGAGTCGGCGGATCACCTCCTCGGGCGCGAGCGGCGTGGCGATATCGACATCGCCGATGGCGCGGCCGAGCAGCGCGTCGCGCACGCAGCCGCCGACGAAACGGCCTTCGCCGCCGAGCGCCGCCAGCACCGCGCGCGCCGGCGCCTCGCTCATCCAGGGCTGCACCGCGATGCGGTCGACGGCGGTGTCGGCGGCGGACAAGCGGGAGCCGTCAGCGCTGCGCCGGCGGCACGACATGGCCGGGGACGACCTTGCCGTCGATGTATCGCGGTGGGACATAGACGCCCACAGGCGAGCCGCCGATGCGCGTGCCAATGAAATAAAGCATCGCCGCGACGAGCAGGAGCCCGATGCCGACGAGCCAGGGCCAAGGCACGGCCCGCCACTGCGCCGCGGCGCCGAGCGGCGCGCGCTGCGCCGCCACCAGCCACAAGAAATACACCAGCGTCGGCAGCAGCAGCGGCAGGACGACGGTGAGCAGGATGCGGATCATCGCCCCTTCAGCTTGCCAGCACCTCCGCGAGATTGACCAGCATGCCGGCGGTGGCGCCCCAGATATAGCGGTGCCGATAGGGCAGCACATAGAAGGTGCGATGGCGTCCCTTGATCTCGCGGCTGTGACGCTCGCGGTTTGCGGGATCGAGGATGAAGGCGAGCGGCACTTCGAACACCTCGGCGACCTCGAACGGGTCGAGCTTCAACGGATAGGGCGCGCGCACCAGCCCCACCACCGGCGTCACCTCGAAGCCGGTGCTGGTGACGTAGGTGTCGAGCCGGCCGATCACCTCGACATGATCGCGCGGCAGTCCCACCTCCTCCTCGGTCTCGCGCAGTGCCGCTTCGACCGAATCGCGGTCGGTCGTCTCCTCCCGCCCGCCGGGAAAGGAGATCTGCCCGGCATGGGCGGCGAGATGCTGGGTGCGCTGGGTCAGCAGCACGCTCAGGCCCTCCGGCCGGATCACCAGCGGCACCAGCACCGCCGCCGGGGTCAGCGCCGTGGCGGGCGGCGCGCCGCCAGGCACCAGCGAGTGGTCGCCGCGCATCAAGGCAATGGTCGTGGGATCGCTGGCGCGCTGGCCGGCCACGCAATGGGCAAGCCGCCGGCGCACCTCCTCCGCCGTCAAGACGTCCCGTCCAGACGGCCCAGCGGGAAGAACCGGCCTTTGCTCCATACGCCGAACAGGGTCGCGT
>JASHRZ010000149.1 GCA_030037055.1 Alphaproteobacteria bacterium | reverse complement strand
ATGCCCGGCGCCGGAAAGGGCTTGCCCTCCTCGCCGCGCGGCTTTTCCGCCAGGAACATGCTGAGGCCGCGATAGTCGCTGGTGGCGGGATCGGTGCGCACCAGCAGGGTCATGAGATCGGTGCGCGCGGCATGCGTGATCCAGGTCTTTGCGCCGTAGATCCTGTAATGGTCGCCCTCGCGCACGGCGCGGGTGCGCAGCGCGCCCAGATCGGAGCCGGTATTGGGCTCGGTGAAGACCGCGGTGGGCAGGATCTCGCCGGCGGCGATTCGCGGCAGGTACTTCCCCTTTTGCTGCGCCGTGCCGCCCAGCCGGATCAGCTCGGCCGCAATCTCCGAACGCGTGCCGAGAGATCCCACGCCGATATAGGCGCGCGACAGCTCCTCGGAGACGATGCACATGGCGAGCTTGCCAAGGCCGAGTCCGCCGAATCTCTCGGGCACGGTGAGGCCGAAAACGCCGAGCGCCGCCATCTCGGCGATCACCGGGAGCGGGATGAGTTCGTCCTTGAGATGCCACTCATGGGCGAAAGGCTGGACCCGCTCGGCGCCGAAGCGGCGGAACTGGTCGCGCACCATGTCGAGCGCTTCCTCGCCGAGCGCGAGCTGGCCGAAATCGCCGCTGTCGAGCGAGTCGCTGAGCAGCTCGGCGAGGCGGGCGCGCGCCGCCTCAGCGTTGCCGCGGCGCGCCAGCAGCGCCACTTCGGGCCGGCGGAAGGCGTGGAGCTCCTCCTCGCCGAGGCCGAGATCATGAGGCCGCACCACTTCGCCCTGGCTCAGCGCGATGCCGCCGGCGAGCTGGCCGAGATACTCGCCATAGGCCATCTGCAGCATCAGCGCGTCGAGCTCGCGCAGGCGGCCCGCGGCGTCGAGCCCTTCCGCCCAACGCAGCATGCGCCTCAGCGCTTCGACATATGTCGCCATCCAGGCATAGCCGTGCGCGGCGAACTGGCGAGCCTCGAGCAGCGCCGGCTCGATGGCGCCGCCGGGTGCGACATCGTCGAGCAGGCGCCGCTTCGCCACCCCCAGCAGCCCCTCGGCCGCGATGAGCGCGCGGGTGGCGAGGCCGAGCAGGTCGGGGAGCAACGGGGTCTCGGAAGCTGCGCCGCGGCTGAGAGCGGTCTCGGTCATCGTCCTCCTCGTTCTCTCTCCGCTCCCCTCGGCAGAAAGATGTCGCTCCGAGCGGCGATCGTGACTCCCTCTCCCGCCCCACCTCGCCCCAACCCTCTCCGCTCCTCGGGAGCGGAGAGCGAGGAAGCCGCGCAGCGGGAGGGTGACGTGGGGGCGACGATCGCGCGCGCTGCCTCAGGCATCACTGCCCCCGACACTACCCCTGCGCCGCCTCCTCAAGGCTGCGCAGGCCAGGGCGCTTGGCTTGAACGAGCACCGCCATGTTGCCCGGCTTGTGCTCGTTGCGCCACATCTTCATATGCGCGCGCGGGATATCGTCCCAAGAGAACACCTCGGACATGCAGGGGTCGATGCGGCGCTCGACGACGAGGCGGTTGGCCTGGCTCGCCTGCAGCAGATTCGCGAAATGGCTGCCCTGGATGCGCTTCTGGCGCATCCATACGAAGCGCGCGTCGAAGGTGAGGTTGTAGCCGGTGGTGCCGGCGCAGAACACCACCATGCCGCCACGCTTGACGATGAAGCAGGAGACCGGAAAGGTCTGCTCGCCGGGATGCTCGAAGACGAAATCGACGTCGTTGCCCTTGCCGGTGAACTCCCAGATCGCCTTGCCGAACTCGCGCACCTTCTTCATGTAGTCGCCGTAGCCGCCGCTGCTGTTGACGTCGGGCAGCCGGCCCCAGCAATCGAACTTCTTACGGTTGATGACGCCCTTGGCGCCGAGCGAGAGGTCGAAGTCGCGCTTCTCGTCGTCGGAGATGACGGCGATGGCGTGCGCGCCGGCGGTGGCGATAAGCTGGATCGCCATCGAGCCGAGCCCGCCCGCGGCGCCCCAGACCAGCACGTATTGGCCCGGGCGCAGCACATGGGGACGGTGGCCGAACAGCATGCGATAGGCGGTGGCGAGGGTGAGCACGTAACAGCCGCTCTCTTCCCAGGTGAGATGCCTCGGCCGCTCCATCAGCTGGCGGCCCTGCACGCGCGCGAACTGGGCGAAGGACCCGTCGGGCGTCTCGTAGCCCCAGATGCGCTGGCTCGGCGAGAACATGGGATCGCCGCCGTTGCACTCCTCGTCGTCGCCGTCATCCTGGTTGCAATGAACGACGACCTCGTCGCCGACCTTCCAGCGCTTCACCTTGGAGCCCACCGCCCAGACGACGCCCGCCGCATCGGAGCCGGCGATGTGGAACGGCGCCTTGTGCACGTCGAAGGGCGAGATCGGCTTGCCCAGCGCCGCCCAGACGCCGTTGTAGTTGACGCCGGCCGCCATCACCATGACCAGCACTTCGTCCGGCGCGAGATCCGGGGTCGGCACCGCCTCGACCCGCATCGCGGTATCCGGCGCGCCGTGCCGGTCGCGGCGGATCGCCCAGGCATACATCTGTCGCGGCACATGGCCCAAAGGCGGGATCTCGCCGATCTCGTAGAGGTCCTTGACCGGTCGGGCGCCGAAGGGCTCGAAGGGGATGATCTCTGCGGGTTCGCTCATGGCGGGCGCTCCATCGAAACCGCTTTGCGTGCGGCGCAACATTGGCGTAAAGGTTTATGTAGCTTAGCGGGCCGCTCTGCCGCAATGCACAAAATTCTTTTGTGTCCCGTCTTCGTATTCATAGGAAATATTGTTTCGATGCTGCTTATTCAGCTGACGATCGGGGTGAAAACCCTGTTTGATGGTATCGGAGACATCGGCGTCCCCCGCTCGGCGGCGGGTCTCTGTGCGCCGCAACGGACGAGGCGAGGCGGAAGATGAGCAAGACCACCGGCGAACGCGACGAGCCCTGGCTCTTCCGCACCTATTCCGGCCATTCCTCGGCCGCCGCCTCGAATGCGCTCTACCGCACCAATTTGCAACGTGGCCAGACCGGGCTGTCGGTCGCCTTCGACCTGCCGACCCAGACCGGCTATGACAGCGACCACCCGCTGGCGCGCGGCGAGGTCGGCAAGGTCGGCGTGCCGATCGCGCATCTCGGCGACATGTGCGCGCTCTTCGACGGCATTCCGCTGGCGCGCATGAACACGTCGATGACCATCAACGCCACCGCACCCTGGCTGCTGGCGCTTTACATCGCTGCCGCCGAGGCGCAAGGCGCGGCGCCGCGCGATCTCGCCGGCACGACGCAGAACGACGTGATCAAGGAGTATCTCTCGCGCGGCACCTACATCTTTCCGCCGGCGCCCAGCCTCAAGCTCACCGCCGACGTCATCGCCTTCGCCTATCGCGAGTTGCCGAAATGGAACCCGATGAACGTCTGCTCCTACCATCTGCAGGAGGCGGGGGCGACGCCGGTGCAGGAGGTGGCCTATGCGCTCGCCACCGCCGAGGCGGTGCTCGACGCGGTGAAGCGCTCGGGCCAGGTGCCGGAGCAGGATTTCCCGCAGGTAGTCGGCCGCCTCAGCTTCTTCGTCAATGCCGGCATCCGCTTCATCACCGAGATGTGCAAGATGCGCGCCTTTGCCGAGCTGTGGGACGAGCTCACCCTTGAGCGCTACGGCATCGTCGAAGAGAAGTACCGCCGCTTCCGCTACGGCGTGCAGGTGAACTCGCTGGGCCTCACCGAGCAGCAGCCGGAGAACAACGTCTACCGCATCCTGCTGGAGATGCTGGCGGTGGTGCTGTCGAAAAGCGCGCGCGCCCGTGCGGTGCAGCTTCCCGCCTGGAACGAGGCGCTGGGCCTGCCGCGCCCCTGGGACCAGCAATGGAGCCTGCGGCTGCAGCAGATCGTCGCCTATGAGACGGATCTGCTGGAATACCGCGACATCTTCGACGGCTCCAGCGAGATCGCGCGCAAGGTCGCGGCGCTGAAAAGCGAGATATCGGCCGAGCTGGAGCGCATCCGCGTGCTGGGCGGCGCGGTGGCGGCGGTCGAAAGCGGCGCGATGAAGCAGCGCCTGGTCGAGGCCAATGCACGCCGGCTCGCCGCGATCGAGCGCGGCGAGCAGATTGTGGTCGGCGTAAACCGTTATACCGAGAGCGCGCCCTCGCCGCTGCTCTCGGCCGAGGAGACGGGCTTTCTCGTGCCCGACCCCGCGGCGGAAGAGGAGCAGGCGGGCCGCCTCGCCGCCTGGCGCGCTTCGCGCGCGCCCGGCGCGGTGGCGGCGGCGCTGGCGGCGTTGAAACGCGTCGCGGCCGATGGCGGCAATATCGTGCCGGCTTCGATCGATTGCGCGCGCGCCGGGGTCACCACCGGCGAATGGGCGCAAAGCCTGCGCGAGGTCTTCGGCGAGTACCGCGCCCCCACCGGCATCGCCCAGGCCGCCTCCTCGCGCGGCGGCGGCGATTTGGGCGAGCTGCGCGCGCGCGTGGGCGAGCTTTCCGAGCGGCTCGGCCGTCGCCTCAAGATGCTGGTCGGCAAGCCCGGCCTCGACGGTCATTCGAACGGCGCCGAGCAGATCGCGCTCAAGGCGCGGGATGCCGGCTTCGAGGTGATTTATGAGGGCATCCGGCTGACGCCGGCGCAGATCGTCAATGCCGCGCTCGAGGAAGGCGTGCATGTGGTGGGGCTCTCGATCCTCTCGGGCGGCCATGGGCCGCTCGTGAGCGAGGTGCTGCGCGGGCTCGCGCAAGCGGGGCTCGGCCATGTGCCGGTGGTGGTCGGCGGCATCATCCCGGCCGAGGACGAGGCCGCGCTGAAGCGCCTCGGCGTGGCGCGCGTCTACACGCCTAAGGATTACGACCTCACCGCCATCATCCGCGACATTGTCGAGGTGGTGGCGGCGGAGCCGCGCCTGGCGGCGTGAGCGGCTGGCGCCGGCGGGTATAGCCCGCGCGGTGCAGGCTTAGGCGCTTGCACCCGCGACAAGCTCAGGGGCATCCGCCGACGCCCGTCAGCGACAACTTTTTTGCTGCGCGGAGCAAATCCCGATTAGCTGGACGCAGTACTCTCCGCCCGCGCTTGCGGGGGAGAGGGCGCGAGCGCAGCGAGCGGGAGGTGGGTGCCGATGGCGAAATGATCGTGCGACGGGGGACAGCCCGGCCGACCGCTTTGCGGTCGGCCCCGGAGGGTTCGGTCGCGAAGCGACCGAACGGGTTGTTCCTCACCCTCCCCGTCGCTCTTGCGAGGGATGGATCCCTTCCCTCTCCCCCCGCAAGCGGCTGCGGCATTCACGGAAGTGATTGAATGATAGTCAAAGGCTCTCAGGGACTCGTGCGGGAGAAAGACTCTGAGATGTCGTATGGAGATATCCGGGTTGCGAAGCGTGCCTGGATGGCAGCGCGGCTCGGCGGATGGAATTGCTACTATAAGCCTCCAGGTCATAAGACGATGCGAGACGGATGGAACCGCCTCGCCGGCACACTCGAGGTTATCCACTTGCTATGCATGAAAGAAATCCATCAATCCCGTAGCCCCGCTTCGTGCGAAGAGGGACGTCAAGCCGCTGGCGATTCCGACTAAAGGGAACGTGCGCTAAAGCCGCGTCGAGAGCCAGATGGCGAGGCGCGAGCCGGCCTTAATCGCGGCGGTGAGCGCGGGATAGAACGGCGCCTCTTCGGCGCCATGGGCAAGCGCGATGTCGCGATGGACGCACTCGTCGCGGCGGAACTCGTCGATCGCGGCTTTGAGCGCGGGCTCGCTGTCGCCCAGCGCCTCGCTCTGCCGGCGGTAATGCTCGTCGATCACCTCTTCCACCGCGACCGTGCAGGCCATGGCGGCGCGCTCGCCCATGAGCGCCGTAGCGGCGCCGAGCGCGAAGCCGGCGGCATGCCAGAGCGGCGACAGCACCGTCGGCCGCACCCGGCGCTCGGCGATGAGCTTGTCGAAGGCGGCGAGGTGGCGCTGCTCTTGCTCGGCCATGCGGCGGATCTCCGGCGCCGATTTGGCGCGGCCGAGCACGGCAAGCTGACCGTCATAGATGCGCTTGGCGCCGTACTCGCCGGCGTGATCGACGCGGATCATGCGCTCGATCAGCGCCTCGCGCGACGGATCGCCGGGGAGGCGCCGCGGATATTCGCTCATGGCTTGCTCCTCGCTTCCGGCCGGCGCAGCGCGGCGAGGCAGCAGCATGCCAGCGCCAACGAGACCACTGCATTCCAGCCGGCGAGCGACAGCCCGAACAGCGACCATTGCACCTCGTCGCATTGCACGACCTGCTGCGCCAGCAGCCGTTGCCGCAGCTCTTCGATGCTGGCGGCGGGCCCGCCGCTGGTGCAGGCGGTGGGGCCGGCGATCCAATGCTGCTCGACGCCGACATGGTAGAGGGCAAGGCCGGTGCCGGCGAGAAATGCCAGCGCCGAGAGCGAGAGCAGCGCCGCGGCAACGCCGCGCCTGCCGGCGATGAGCGCGAGGAAAGCGGCGGCCATCACGGCGTAATAGGGCCAGCGCTGGTCGAGACAGAGCTCGCAGGGCTGCAGCCCGTCGACGAGCTGGAGGCCCCAGGCGGCGGCGAGCACTGCGGCGCTGACCAGCAGCAGCAGGAGCGGGACGAGGCGGGCTTCGGTCACGGGCTAGAGATAATGCAGGACGAGGAAGCCGCCTACCAGCCCCGCGGCGAAGAGGCTGGAGACGAGCATCAGCCGGCGCTCGATGAAGAGGCGAATGGGCTCGCCGAACCAAAAGAGCAGCGCCGCCACCAGGAAGAAGCGCAGGCTGCGCGAGATCAGAGAGGCAAAGGTGAAGGCCGCGAGATCGAATTTGACGAAGCCGCTGGCGATCGTGACGAGCTTGTAGGGGATGGGCGTCATGCCTTTGAGGATGATGACCCAGACGCCCCATTGCGCCGCCGCCTCCTTGAAGCGCTCATAGGCGGGCATGGCCTGATAGAATTCGAGCACGGCGCGGCCGACGGTGTCGAAAGCGAAATAGCCGATGGCGTAGCCGAGATATCCGCCCGCGACGGAGGCCAGCGTGGCGGTTGCGGCATAGCGCCAGGCGCGTCCCGGCGCGACGATGATCATCGGGATGAGCAGCACGTCGGGCGGGATAGGAAAGACCGAGCTTTCGACGAAAGCCACCGCGGCGAGCGCCCAGGCGGCATTGCGGCCGCTGGCCAGCCGCATGACCCAGTCGTACAGCGCTTGCAGCACGCGCGCCTCAGCCCGGCCTGCGGCCGAAGAAGCCGATGTTGCGGATGGCCATGACGACCTCGCCGTGCTGGTTGAGCATCTCGCCGATAGACTTTATCGTGCCTCGGTCGGGACGGCTTTTCGACGGGATGAGCTCGAGGATGGTGAGCCGGCCTGTGAGCGTGTCGCCGGGCCGCACCGGCCTCAGCCATTCGATCTTGTCAATGCCGGGCGAGCCCATGCTTTGCGCCACCGTGCTGGTGAAGGCGTCGACGAGGAGGCGCATATAGAGCGCGCAGGTATGCCAGCCGCTGGCGACGATGCCGCCGAAGACGCTGGCGCGGGCGCGTTCGGGATCGATGTGGAAAGGCTGCGGGTCGAACTCTCGGGCAAAGGCGATGATTTCCGCCTCGCTCACCTGGCGGCTGCCCAGCGCCAGCACCTCGCCGACGCGGAAATCCTCGAAATAGCGCAGCGCCATCGACCGGTCTCCGTGCTTCTGCCGGCGCGCGGTCTAGCGCCAAGCGCCGGGCCGGCGCAAGCGCGCGCGGTTGACCCCCGGTCGCGCGAGGGTATAGTGCCGCCGCTTTGCCCCTGTGGCGGAACGGTAGACGCGGCAGACTCAAAATCTGTTGCTCGCAAGGGCGTGGGGGTTCAAGTCCCTCCAGGGGCACCAGTCTTTTCAATAATTTACGCGGACGCCATCTATGCTGGACCGAATTGGCTAGCATCGGGCTAACATGCGGAGCGATTTCGCGGCCGATCAGATTCACCTCCGCCCCGCCTACTACACCAGCGCGCCGAAATGCTCGCCGCCGCCGACGCAATGGCCGATCGTACCACGGCGCTTATGACAGGAACCTTGGCGCAGTTGCGGCGGACGGCGGGCTGACCGGCAGAGCGGCGTCCGACCGGCGAAGGGCATCCCCCAGGGGGCGGGGAAGGCGCGGAAAAATCGGGGTGGGCCCGCGGCCCCACCCCCCTCGCTCGAAAATTTTCAGAATCCTAGGGTCGCCCGGGCTTGCGGGTTAGAACTGCCGGGGCGCAGCGCATTTACGCTTCCAGGACCGGCACAGTACTGGCTGGCGGCCGTCGGGGCACGAGATGGCGCATCCGATAATGATCGCGAATAGAGAAACCCGCCTGTCTCAGGTAGGCTATTATGGCCTCTCGTGAAAGACGTTGTTCTTTGGCCCGTTCCCCGCACTTTTCCGCGGCGATTTTCTGACGGTCTTAGGCTATTTGGCAATCAGCGTCATTTTGGCGTGGACGACGTACTTCATAGGCAACATCATAGCGACCATCGCTTGGGCCTTCTTGCGCCCTTGGTACATAACTGTCAGCGCTGTCTTTTGAGGCTCATCAGAAACGCAGCCGCCTCGCGGATCTGGTCGTCGGTAAGGTGAAGGTTCGGCATGGTTCTTATGTTGTTCATGCTGCTGTGCGTCTCGCTGATGAAGCGGCGCAACGACTCCTCCGTCGTGCCTGCCCGGTTGGCGATCGCGCGGAAACTCGGCGCCGGCT
>JASHRZ010000148.1 GCA_030037055.1 Alphaproteobacteria bacterium | reverse complement strand
CTGGTGGATGCCGCCGACGTGGCGCGGCTTGCTGCGGCACGCTGGCGGCCGGGGATGCGACCGCCGCCGCCGCGGCCGCTTTACCTGCGCGCCCCCGATACCACGACACCGCGCCGGCGCGCGGCACGGCCGTGAGTCGGCGCGTGCGGCCGGTCGAGGCCGCCGACCTACCGGCCCTGGCGCAGCTTCACGCCCTGTGCTTTCCCGAGGAGCGCTGGGAGGTAAAGGCGCTGGGCGAGCTGCTGGCGCTGGCCGGGGCGAGCGGACACCTCGTCGAGGACGCCGCGGACCGCCGCATGCAGGGCTTCATTCTCGACCTCATCCTGGCCGCCGATGCCGAAATCCTGACCCTGGCGGTGACGCCGGAGCGACGCCGCCAGGGCGTTGCCCGCATCCTGCTCGCCGACCTCTTCGAGCGCGCCCGGTGCGCCGGTGCACGCGGCATCGGCCTCGAAGTGGCGGCCGACAACCCGGCGGCGCGGCGGCTTTACGAGAGCTGCGGCTTCGCGCTGAGTGGACAGCGGCGCGGCTATTACCGGCGCGGCGCCGCGACAATCGACGCCCTGATTTTGCGCCGCGCGCTGCTTCCCTGAGCCGGCGGCGACTTGACATTTTCCGGAGTTTCACTGGACGTCGACTTGCTCTCCCCATAAAGGAGCAAATTAGCGGGCAATTCTCGCCGCTGATTTAGCATCCGGTGTTCGGCACATCCTTCTGGCGAGAAAATTAATGTTGTTCACATTTATGCTCATTGCTTCCCGGCAGCAAAGCTCATATATCGATGACTCTGACTTCCAGAGGAATTATGCACGATGACTGACGCGGCCGACTCAAACGACCTGCTCGCACTCACAACCGAAATCGTCGCGGCCCACGTTTCAAACAATACTGTGGCAGTCAGCGACTTGCCGCAGCTCATCAATCAGGTTTATCAATCCTTGGCCGGCATCGGCAACATGCCTGTATCGGTGGAGCGGCCGCAGCCGGCAGTGGGCGTCAAGCGCTCGGTCCATCCCGACTACATCGTCTGCCTGGAGGACGGGAAGAAGCTGAAAATGCTGAAGCGCCACCTCAAGACCGCTTACAACATGACCCCGGAGGAATATCGCGAGCGGTGGAACCTGCCGCCCGATTACCCCATGGTGGCACCCAACTACGCGCGCCAGCGCAGCAAGCTCGCCAAGGAGATCGGGCTCGGCACACGCGGCAAGCGCAGCAGTGCCGCTTAGTCTCTCCTAATGAGTGCAGACGCGGCGGTATAGGCTCGCCTTCGCCTTTGCGGTATACTGCCGCGGTGGGGCAATGGCGCAAGTGACAGGTGGGGATGCCCTCCCGGCTTGAACAACTCTGCATTGACAAGGGGCTGAAGATGACGGAGCAGCGCCGCGTCATAGCGCGCGTGCTGTCCGATTCCGCCGACCATCCCGACGTCGAAGCGGTGCACCGGCGCGCCAGCGAGATCGACGCCAAGATCAGCATCGCCACCGTCTATCGCACCGTGCGCCTGTTCGAAGAGGCCAACATCCTGGCGCGGCACGATTTCGGCGACGGTCGCGCGCGCTACGAAGAGGCGACCTCGGACCATCACGACCACCTTATCGATGTCCAGACCGGCCGGGTCATTGAGTTCCGCAACGAGGAGATCGAGAAGCTGCAGCGCCAGGAAGCCGAGCGCCTGGGCTACAAGCTGGTCGGTCACCGCCTCGAGCTGTTCGCCGTTCCGCTCGCCGGCAAGACCGAGCTCAAATGACCGCGAGCGCGCCGTGATGGAGGCGCAACGCCAGGTGATCGCGCCGGCCGGGCCGGTCTCCGTCGTTGATGTCCGCGCGGGTGCCCTGCAGGTGCGGCTGGCCGAGACGGCAGGCGACATCGACGCGGTGCAGGCGCTGCGCTACCGCGTGTTCTACGAGGAGATGGGGGCGATACCCTCACCGGAGATGGCGCGTCATCGGCGGGATTTCGACGGTTTCGACGGCATCTGCGACCATCTTCTGGTGGTCGATCATGCGCGCGGCGGCGGCCCCCAGTCGGTGGTGGGGACTTACCGCCTCATCCGCCGGCCGGCGGCGGAGCGCCATGGCGGGTTCTATTCCGCCGCCGAATACGACATCGCGAAGGTGACGGCCTATCCCGGCGAGATCCTCGAGCTCGGCCGCTCCTGCGTCGACGCGTCGGCGCGCAGCCGGCCGACGATGCAGCTGCTGTGGCGCGGTCTCGCCGCCTACGTCTTCCATTACGACATCGCGCTGATGTTCGGCTGCGCGAGCCTGCCCGGCACCGACCCCGACGCGCTCGCCGTGCCGCTTGCCTATCTCTATCACCATCACCTGGCGCCGGTGGCGCTGCGGCCGCGGGCGCTGGCGCAGCGCTATGTCGATATGCGCCGGCGCGGCGCGGTTTCTCTCGACCCGACGCGCGCGCTCGCCGACCTCCCGCCACTGATCAAGGGCTATCTGCGCCTGGGCGGTTTTGTCGGAGACGGGGCGGTCATCGACCACCAGTTCAACACCACCGATGTCTGCGTCGTGGTGAAGACCGATCTGGTCACCGATAAGTATTATCGGCACTACGAGCGCCAGGCGCGGGACATCGGCGCGAGCGCATGAGCGCAACGCTGCTTCGGCTCCGCCGAGTCTTCCTCTACATCGCTCTCACCCTGCCGCTCATGCCGCTCCAAGCGCTGCTGCTGGTGGCGCGCAGTCCGGTGCGCCGCCACCTGCCGCGCCGCTATCACGGCTGGGTGCTGCAGCTGATGGGCTTCACCGTCAGGGTGACCGGCATGCCGTCGCGCCGCCGGCCGACGCTCTTCGTCGCCAATCACGTGTCCTTCATCGACATCGAAATCCTCGGTGCGCTGGTCGAGGGATGTTTCATCGCCAAGGCCGATGTCGCGCGCTGGCCGCTGTTCGGCTGGCTCGCCAAGCTGCAGCGCACGGTGTTCGTTGATCGCCGCGTCAGCAGCACGCATCGCCAGCGCAACGCCATCCGCGAGCGGCTCGACGAGGACGACAACCTCATCCTCTTTCCCGAAGGCACCACGGGCGACGGCAACCGCGCCCTGCCCTTCAAGAGCGCGCTGTTCAGCGTCGCCGATTATGCGGGGCCGCACGGCCCGCTGGAGGTCCAGCCGGTCTCGATCGCCTATACTCGGCTTGATGGCATTCCGATAGGCCGGTTCTATCGCCCCTTCCTGGCCTGGTATGGCGATATGGAATTTATTCCCCATCTCTGGACCATGCTCGGGCTTGGTCGCGTCGGAGTTGAGGTAAGCTTTCATCCCACAGTGACGCTGCCGCAATTCGGCTCGCGCAAGGCGCTGGCGGAGCATTGCTACCGTGAGGTGGCGGCGGGAGTGGCGGGTGCCATCGCCGGACGTCGGCAGGAGTGGCCTGCGTCGCCGCCGCAGGCCGCGGCGCCGGCAACGGCCGCACAGTGAGCGGTGCAGGATAGGCGCGTGGCGAAAAAGCTCTATATCAAGACCTATGGCTGCCAAATGAACGCCTACGACTCCGCCCGCATGGCGGATGTTCTGGCGCCCTTGGGCTACGCACCGGCCGCCGCCGCCGAGGAGGCCGATATGGTCATCCTCAACACCTGCCATATCCGCGAAAAGGCGGCGGAGAAGGTGTTCTCCGAGTTGGGCCGGCTGCGTCCGCTCAAGACGCGCAAGGCCGCGGCGGGAGGGCGGCTGATCCTTGCCGTCGCCGGCTGCGTCGCCCAGGCCGAGGGCGCCGAGATCCTCGCGCGCGCGCCTTATGTCGACATCGTGTTGGGCCCGCAGACCTATCATCGCCTGGGCGAGATGGTGGCGCAGGCGGCGCGCGCCGGCGGCCATGTGCTCGATACCGACTTCCCCGCCGAGGCCAAGTTCGATTTCCTGCCGGAGCATGCGGCGCCACAAGGCGTCTCGGCCTTTCTGCCGGTGCAGGAGGGCTGTGACAAATTCTGTACCTTCTGCGTCGTGCCCTATACCCGGGGCGCCGAGCTGTCGCGGCCGGCGGCGGCGATCCTCGCCGAGGCGCGACGCCTCGCAACGCAAGGTGCGCGCGAGATCACGCTGCTCGGCCAGAACGTCAACGCCTATCGCGGCGCGGCCGAAGACGGCGCCTGGAGGCTGGGGCGGCTCATCCGCGCGCTCGCCGGAATGGAGGGCCTCAGGCGCATCCGCTACACCACCTCGCATCCGCTCGACGTCGACGACGAGCTGATGGCGGCCCATCGCGACGTGCCGCAGCTAATGCCCTTCCTGCACCTGCCGGTGCAGTCGGGCGCTGACCGCGTGCTCGCGGCGATGAACCGCCGGCACGGCGCCGACGATTACCGCCGCGTCATCGACCGTCTGCGCCGGGCGCGTCCGGACATCACCTTCTCCTCGGATTTCATCGTCGGCTTCCCCGGCGAGAGCGACGAGGATTTCGCGCGGACACTGGCCTTGGTGCGCGAGATCGGCTTTGCGCGGGCCTTCTCCTTCAAATACAGCGCGCGGCCAGGAACGCCGGCGGCGCTGATGCCGGACCAGGTGCCGGATGCGGTCAAGGCCGCCCGGCTCGCCGAGCTGCAGGCGCTGCTCGCCGGGCAGCAGCACGCCTTCAACGCCGCCTGTATCGGCCGCACGCTCGAGGTGCTGTTCGAAAAGCGCGGACGGCATGCGGGCCAACTCGTCGGCCGCAGCCCCTATCTCCAGGCCGTGCATGCGCCGGCGCCCGACCGGCTCATCGGCGCGCTGGCGACGGTGCGGATCACCGAGGCGCTCGCCAACAGCCTCGCCGGCGAGCTGGCGGGTTGCGTGGCGGAGATGACGGCATGAGCGCCGCCGGCGAGGACCGCGTGCAGATGCAGTTCGACGACAACTCGCTGCTGGCGCAGCTCTTCGGCGAGCGCGACGAAAATCTGGACCGCATCGAGCGCCAGCTCGGCGTCTCCGTCGTATCGCGCGGCAACCGGATCGCCATCTCCGGCCCGACCCAGCGCACTGACGTGGCGCGCACCGCGTTGTCGGCGCTCTACGAACGGCTGAAGCGCGGCCTCGAGGTCGACGGCGCGGCGGTCGACGCCGCGCTGCGGCTGGCGCAAAGCCGCCCGGGCCGTCGCGAGCTCTGGACCGAGAGTGAGGAGATCCACACCCGCAAGCGCCGCATCTCGGCGCGCAGCCCCAACCAGGCTGCTTATATCCGCGCGCTGCGCGAGCACGAGCTGGTATTCGGGCTGGGCCCCGCTGGCACCGGCAAGACCTATCTTGCGGTGGCCACCGCGGTCGACATGATGATGTCGGGCGCGATCGAGCGCATCGTGCTGTCGCGGCCGGCGGTCGAGGCGGGCGAGCGGCTCGGCTTCCTGCCGGGCGATCTGCGCGAGAAGGTCGACCCCTATCTGCGTCCGCTCTATGATGCGCTCTACGATATGCTGCCGGGCGACCAGGTGATGAAGCGCTTGGCCAGCGGCGAGATCGAGATCGCGCCGCTCGCCTTCATGCGGGGGCGCACGCTCGCCAACGCCTTTGTCATCCTCGACGAGGCGCAGAACACGACGCCGGTGCAGATGAAGATGTTCCTGACGCGGCTCGGCGAGAACGCGCGCATGGCGGTCACAGGCGATCTCTCGCAGATCGACCTGCCGCGGGGCGCGCAATGCGGGCTGCGCGATGCGCTGGACACGTTGCGCGGCGTCGACGGCATCTCGGTGATGGAATTCAACGAGACCGACGTGGTGCGTCACCCGCTGGTTTCGCGCATCGTCCGCGCTTACGACCAGCGCGAAAGCAAGCGCGAGCCGGCGCGCCCCAAGAAGAGCGATGACCGACGAGCGTGACCCTGCCGGTACGGTCGAGATCGACCTGACCGAGCCTTCGCCCCTCTGGCGCCGCGCGCTGCCGGAGGCGGGACGCGTTTGCGAGCGGGCGGCACGGGCGGCGCTCGCCGGCGCCGGCTCGCCGCGCCGCCAGGCCGAACTTGCCATCGTGCTGGCGGACGACGGGCTGGTGCGCATGCTGAACCGCGACTGGCGCGGTCGCGATGCGCCCACCAACGTGCTCTCCTTCGCCGCGGGTGAAGGCGGACCGGCACCGCCGGACGCACCGCTGCTGCTGGGGGACGTGGTTCTGGCGTTCGAGACGGTCGCGGCCGAAGCGCGGGCGCAAGGCAAGCCGCTCGCCGACCACCTTGCCCATCTTGTCGTCCATGGGGTGTTGCATCTTTTGGGCTTCGACCACGAGATCGCCGCCGAGGCCCGGCGCATGGAAGCGCTCGAGACGCGGGTGCTCGCCGGGCTTGGCGTCGCCGACCCTTATAGGCTGCCGGAGGCGTCCCGTGGCTGACGCTTTGCCCGGACGTGGAAGCGAGGGGCCGCTGCACGGGCTGCGCAACTGGCTGCGCCAACTCGTCGGGCAGCGCAACGGCGAGACCAGCCTGCGCGAGGAGCTCGAGGAGCTGATTGAGGAGCACAAGGAAGAGGAGCCGATCGATCCGCATGAGCGGACGCTGCTCACCAACATCCTCAAGCTGCACGAGCTCGCCGCCGCCGACATCATGGTGCCGCGCGTCGACATCCTGGCGCTCGAGATCGACACGCCCTTCGCCGAGGCGGTAAAGCAGATGGTGGAGCATGGCCATTCGCGCCTGCCGCTCTACCGCGAGCGGCTCGACGACGTCGTCGGCATCGTCCACATCAAGGATCTCCTGCCCTACGCCGCCGACAGCAAGGCGGTGCCGCTCGCCCGGATCGCGCGCAAGGTGCTGTTCGTCGCGCCGTCGCTGCCGGTGCTCGATCTGCTGTTGCAGATGCGGCTGTCGCGCGTGCATATGGCGCTGGTGGTCGACGAGTTCGGCGGTATCGACGGGCTCGTCACCATCGAGGACGTGATCGAGGAGATTGTCGGCGAGATCGAGGACGAGCACGACGATGCCGATCAGCCGAAGCTGATCGAGCGTCCCGACGGCACGCTCATCGCCGATGCCCGCATCAAGATCGATGCATTGAAGCAACGCGTGCCGGCGGCATTGCTGCGGCCGGAGCAGGAGGAAGGCGTCGAGAGCCTGGGCGGCCTGGTCTCCGCGCTCGCCGGCCGCGTGCCGGGGCGCGGCGAGGTGGTGCGCCACCCTTCGGGCATCGAGTTCGAGGTGCTCGACGCCGATCCGCGGCGCATCAAGCGGCTGCGGCTGCGCAACCTGCCGGCCGTGCCGGCCGAGCCCAATGTCTGACGCTGGCGCCGGGATGGCCTTCCGCGCCGTCGGCCCCCTGGCGCCGCTGCAACGCGGCGCGCTGTGGTGCGCCGGCCGTGCCGGCTGGCAACGCTACGGCTTCGCGGCGCTGCTGGGCGCGCTCGCCGCCGCTTCGCTATCGCCGCTCGATCTCACGCCGGTGCTCGTCGTCTCCTTCACCGGCCTCATCTGGCTCGCCGACGGCGCGCGCAGCCGGGGCGGCGCGCTGCTGCTCGGCTGGAGCTTCGGTTTCGGCTTCTTCCTTGCCGGGCTCTATTGGATCGCCGCCGCGCTGTTCGTCGACATCGCGCAATTCTGGTGGATGGTGCCGTTCGCGGTGGCCGGCCTGCCCGCCGGGCTCGCCATCTTCACGGCGCTGTCGCAACTCGCCGCGTTTGAGGCCTGCGAGCGGCTGCGGCTCGCCGGCAGCGCCCGCATCTTGGTCTTTGCCGTGTGCTGGGCGGCGGCGGAATATCTGCGCGGCCATGTGCTGACCGGTTTTCCCTGGAACCTCGTCGGCTATGCCTGGGCCGGCGCCTTTCCCGGCGCGCTCGACGTGCTGCAATCGGCCTCGATCATCGGCATTTACGGGTTGAGCCTGCTCACGGTGACGGCGGCGGCCTTGCCGGCACGGCTGGGCGATCTCGGGCGCGGCCGCTTTCAGGCGCCGCTCGCCGCGTTTCTGCTCGTCGCCATGGCAGCGGCCGGCGGCGCCTGGCGGCTCGCTGACGCGCCGCGCGCCAACGTGCCCGGCGTCATGCTGCGCCTGGTACAGCCCTCGATCCCGGAAACGCTCAAGAACGACCCGAAGGCGCTGGCGGAGAACTTGCAACGTCTGCTGGCGCTGAGCGCATCGCCGGGCGCGGCCGGCGCCAGCGACGTCATTTGGCCCGAGGCGGCGGCGCCGCCGCTCCTTGAGCGCTATCCCGAGCTGCGCCGGGCGATTGCCGCGGTGATCCCCGAGGGCGGTCTGCTGATCACCGGCGCGGAGCGCGGCGAGCCGCTCCAGGGCTGGCCGCCGCGCCAGGTGTGGAACAGCATCATCGCGCTCGACGACACCGGCGCCATCATCGCGACCTACGACAAGGCGCATCTCGTGCCGTTCGGCGAATACGTGCCGTTGCGCGGCATCCTGCCGATCGAGCGGATCGCGCCGGGCATCGGCGATTTCTCGCGCGGGCCCGGGCCGCGCACGCTGGACCTGCCGTCGCTGCCGCCGGTGTCGCCGCTCATCTGCTACGAAGCGATCTTCCCCGACGCGGTGATCGATCCCGCGCATCGCCCGCAATGGCTGCTCAACGTCACCAACGACGCGTGGTACGGGGTGAGCTCGGGGCCGTTCCAACATCTCGCCATCGCTCGCGTCCGGACCGTCGAGGAAGGGATGCCACTGGTGCGCGCCGCCAATAACGGCGTCTCCGCCGTCATCGACGGCTATGGCCGCGTGCTCGCCCGACTCGACCTCAACGCTGTCGGCGTGCTCGACGCGCCGTTGCCGAGGGCGCTCGGGCTTACACTTTATGACAGGGGCGGCGATAGGCTATTCTGGGCACTGGTGCTCGCACTGCTGGCGGCAACCAAAATTGTTTCCCGTTTTGAACGCCGTTGACCATTCGATCTGAGCCATCTGCCGATATTTGGCGTTGCCGATCATCAGATGGTTGACCGCATACGATCGTGTGAATTAACTAAGCCCTGTCCCCGAAGCGTCAAAGGCGAATAATGAATCAAAAGCCAACCGTCGGACGCAGGCGCCGTCGCAAGTCGGACAAGCCCAATCCCATCGACGTCCATGTCGGCTCGCGGGTTCGGCTGAGACGCACGCTGTTGGGAATGAGCCAGGAGAAGCTGGGCGAGGCGATTGGGCTCACCTTCCAGCAGGTGCAGAAATACGAGCGCGGCGCCAACCGCATCGGTGCGAGCCGGCTCTACGATCTTTCCCGCGTGCTTGACGTGCCCGTCTCGTTCTTCTTCGACGACATCAATCCCGAGGTCGTGGCGGCGGCGGTCGATCCCGGCGAGGCCGCCGCGCAGCGCTACGAGCCCGACCCGATGATGCGGCGCGAGACCCTGGAGCTGGTGCGGGCGTATTACCGCATTCCCGACGCGCAGCTCCGCCGCCGGTTGTTCGATCTCACCAAAGCCATCGCGAACGCCTGCGTCAGCAATAACTAAGAACCCGTCCGGGACAGCTCTGCGAGATCGTCATTTGGCGCCGGGGCAGGAGCGAGGAGCGCGGCGATGTGCGAGCTCAACTTGCGCAGCCGGAGCCGGCTTTTTGAAAAAGTCGTCGGCGCCTAGCGAATCCCATCACGGCAAGGCCGATCCTCGTCAATCATGCGCCTGCGCCACGCCAGTGAAATTCGTGGTCCCGACTTTTCGGCCATGCCGTTGATTTGATTGTTCCGACATGCGGCTTCCGCGCAAGTTGGGCCGACGTTGCGCCCTCCTCGTGCAATCGAGACCCGTCCCAATTCCCAAGACAGACCCGCCGGCGGTCCTCGCCGCGTCCGGTCGACCGGCGCGCCTGCCAAAATACGGTTGACGGCGTGGCCGGGTTTGCCACATTTCGTTGCGTTACGCCGCCTTCTGCACCTGGCGGGAAACGCGATGGGCTGACAAGGCGTCCATCAACCGCTATTGAGGCGGCGCCGGCGGGCGCCAGTACAGGAAGGAAATGACCGTGGCCAAGCGCAGCTATGTTTTTGCCAGTGAATCCGTTTCGGAAGGACATCCCGACAAGGTGTGCGACCGCATCTCCGACGCGGTGGTGGACACCTTTCTCGGCGCCGACCCGCAGGCGCGCGTCGCCTGTGAGACTCTGGCGACCACCAACCGCGTGGTGCTGGCCGGCGAGGTGCGCGGACCGGATTCGGTGACGCCGGAGCTGCTGATTGAGGTGGCGCGACACGCGATCAAGGATATCGGCTACGAGCAGCAGGGCTTCCATTGGAAGCATGCGGCGATCGAGTGCTATCTGCACAAGCAGTCTTCCGACATCGCCCGGGGTGTCGACGCCATCGGCAACAAGGATGAGGGCGCCGGCGATCAGGGCATCATGTTCGGCTACGCCTGCCGCGAGACGCCGGAACTGATGCCGGCGCCGATCTATTATGCGCACGCCATCCTGAGATCGCTCGCCGAGGCGCGCCATTCCGGCG
>JASHRZ010000147.1 GCA_030037055.1 Alphaproteobacteria bacterium | reverse complement strand
CCGGCAGCGACAGCCACAGGCTCGCCGCCGCGCCATCCGGCGACAGCAGCAGCAGCGTGTAGGCGCCAAGGCCGAAGAAGGCGGCATGGCCGAGGCTGACGAGCCCGGTGCCGCCGACCAGCAGATTGAGGCTCATGGCAAAGATCGCCATGATCATGATGGTGCTGAAGAGCTGTAGGTAGAACTTGCCGGCGACCGTGGGAAACGCCAGCAGCGCCAGCGCCGCAAGCGGCAGTAGCCATGCCGCGAGCTGCGGGCGGCGCGTCACGAGCCGGCGCGTCCGAACAGGCCGGCCGGGCGCCACAGCAGCACCGCCGCCATCAGCATATAGACGGTCATGCCGGCGATCTCCGGCGCATAGACCTGGCCGAAAGTGTCGGCGAGCCCGATCAGCAGCGCGCCGAGGAAGGCGCCCTTGATCGAGCCGATGCCGCCGATGACGACGACCACGAAGGAGACGATGAGGATCTGGTTGCCCATGCCGGGGAAGACCGAGGCGACGGGGGCCGCGATCATCCCGGCAAAGGCGGCGAGCGCAACGCCCAGCGCGAAGACAAAGCGGAAGACCCGGCCGATATCGATGCCCAGCGATTGCACCATCTCGCGATTAATCGCGCCGGCGCGGATGGTCATGCCGAGCCGGGTGCGGCTGATCACGAGCGCGAGCCCGCCGGCGATGGCGAGGCACACCGCCGATATGAACAGGCGATAGACGGGATAGCTCAGCGTCCCCGTCAGGGGGAGCGAGAAGTCGAGAAAGCCCGGCACGGCCACGCCGTGGACGTCGTCGCCGAAGATCAGGCTGCGCAGCTCCTCGAGGACCAGGATGAGTCCATAGGTGAGCAGCACCTGATAGAGATGGTCGCGGGTGTAGAGCAGGCGGAACAGCGTGGCTTCGAGCGCAATGCCGATGAGCACGGCGAGCGGCACCGCGATCAGCAGAGCGAGCCAGAAGCTGCCGCAGAGCCCGGCCAGCGCGAAGGCGAGATAGGCGCCCAGCATGTAGAAGCTGCCATGGGCGAGGTTGATAATGCCCATGATGCCGAAGATCAGGGTGAGCCCGCTCGCCACTAGGAACAGCAGCAGGCCGAGCTGCACGCCGTTCAGCATCTGGATGAGAAAAAAGATGAGGCCGGAGGGCATGGAGCCTTCAGCTACCGGCTTCAGCCGTCAGCGAAAGCGGATTGCGGCTGACGGCCGAGAACTGACGGCTGACGGCTCCTCATGCCATTTTGCAACCGCGCGCGGGATCGGCGAGCGCCTTCACCGCGACGCTGACGAATTTGTTCTCCGGTCCCTCGACCCGGCGCAGATAGAAATCCTGTACCGGGTTGTGCGCCTTGGAGAGCGTGAATTTGCCGCGCGGGCTGTCGATCTCCACCTTCTCCATCGCGGCGATGAGAGGCTGGCGCGCGCCGGTGTCGCCTTTGACCGCGGCAAGGCCGGCGGCCAGCAGCTGGCCGGTATCGTAGCCCTGCACCGCGTAAACGTCGGCGTCGCGGCCTGCCGCTTTCTTGAAGGCGGCACGGAACGACTTGTCCTTGGGCAGGTCGAGGCCGTCGGCGTAGTGCAGCGTCGTCTCCAGCCCCTGTGCCGCCTCGCCCTGCGCCTGGAGCGTGCCGTCGGTGAGGAAGCCCGCCCCGACCAGCGGCACCGTGCCTTTGAGCCCGGCCGCGGCATAGTCCTTGACAAACTTCACCGCGCCGCCACCCGCGAAGAAAGTGTAGACCACCTCCGGTTTGATCGCGGCGATCTGCGTCAGGATCGCCTGGAACTCGACCTGCGGGAAGGGCAGCAGCAGTTCGTTCTCGACCTTGCCGCCGCCCGAGGCGAAGCCCTCCTTGAAGCCGTCGATCGATTCATGCCCGGCGGCATAGTCCCAGCTCACCGCCAAGGCGCGTTTCTGCCCGCGTGCGGCCGCCACCTTGCCCATGGCGAAGCCCGGCTGCCAATTGGAGAAGCTGGTGCGGAAGATGTTGGGCGCGCAGGCCGCGCCCGTGGCCGCGCCGACCCCGGCATTGGGAATGACCAGCATGGTGTCGTTGTCGGTGGCGACCTTGACCATCGCCATGGCTACGCCGGAATGCACGGTGCCGATGAGAAAATCGACCTTATCGCGGGTGACCAGCTTGTTGGCGTTCTCCGCGCCCTTCGCGGGTTCGGATTCGTCGTCGAGCACGACATACTCGATCTCGCGCCCGCCGAGCCTGCCGCCGGCCTCGGCGATGGCCAGGCGCAGCGCCTCGTCGATGTTCTTGCCGAGCGCGGCGTAGGTGCCGGTATAAGGCAGCATGAGCCCGAGCTTGATCTTCGCCTGCTGGCCGATGGCGAAGTGCGCCGGCAGGAAGCTCGCCGCCGCGGCGGCGCCAAGCCGGGCCAGCACCGTGCGACGGCTCGCCTTTGTCGTCCTTCTCGTCATGGTCTCGTCTCCCCCTGCCTCATCAGAGCGTGCCGCGCGCGCGCAGCTTGAAGCGCTGGATCTTGCCCGTGGCGGTCTTGGGCAGCTCGTCGATAAACTCGATCCAGCGCGGATATTTGTAGGGTGCCAGCCGCGTCTTGACATGCTGCTGCAGCGCCTCGGCGAGCTTGGGCGAGGCGGGGGTGCCGGG
>JASHRZ010000146.1 GCA_030037055.1 Alphaproteobacteria bacterium | reverse complement strand
CAATTCCCTATGACACTGCCGCGAATTTGCTGCACCTCTTTCAACGCGCGCGGATCGTGGACAGTTTGGCGGACGACAGGCGGCTGGTTTCGCGCGTATTGCGCCGCTGGAGCAGCATGGCCACGGGCAAGCGTATCCCGCGTCGCGCGGACATCGATCCCGCCCTCATCGGCGAGGATTGGGCAAATTGCATGTTGGTCAGCCTCGATCCGGTTCTCGACCATTCGACCTTCATCAGCGTCGGCGAAAATCTTCTGCCTGAGCCCGGCAAGGACCTTACCGGCCAGCCAATCTCGGAGTGTCCGCGAGAGACGCTGGTCGGAGCGATCTTGCCTCATCTGCCGCGCGTCGCGTCTTCGGGCAACGGCCTGACGACAGAAGGCGCGACGGTGGTCCATCACAGAGTCAAAATTCTCTACCGCAGCATCCTCCTGCCGCTGTCGAATGACGGCACCAAGGTCGACAGCGTCCTCGGGGCAGCCAACTTTCGAAAAGTACGCTGGTGGGAGAGCGTCGAACTCCACACGCAGGTCTGCTTCCGAACGCGCCGCGACGCGCTACGCCAATCTCATGGGATATGAACGCACCGTCCGCGGCGGCTGCGTCCTTCGGTCCATGACCCGGTCTTCCTAAAAGGGCGCGGCCCGCTCGAGCGAGCCTCTGTCCGAGCAAGACAGCAGCCGCAATCATAAACGCCTGAAGCAGCGCGCGGGATCGTCGGCCCCGGCCTCCCTCCGGCAATCTGGCCCTCTGCTCGGCGGTCGGCCGCTCGGGTTCGATCGCGAAGCGATTGAACAGGCTGCTGCCTCCCGGGCGGAGGAACTGCCACCTCCAGGACGGGATTCCAATGACCCCCGCGCGTTATGGCGTTCGCGCGGCGCTTGCATTAATTTTGGCGTGATTCGCCGATCCGGCCAGCGGCCGCGACGGAGGGCGAATAACCCGATGCAGCGCAGGCTGACGACCCTTCTCGCCGCCGACGTGGCCGGCTATTCCCGGCTCGCGGGCGCACACGAGGAAGGCACGCTGTCGCGCCTTCGGGCGCTGCGGCAGGAGCTGATCGAGCCCGTGATCGCCGCCAATGGCGGCCGCATCGTCAAGACCACCGGCGACGGCCGGTTGATCGAGTTCGGCAGCGTCGTCGACGCCGTGCGCTGCGCCATCGAAGTGCAGAGCAAGATCGCGGTGCGGACCGCCGACGTCGCGCCGGACAAACGCATCGAGTTCCGCGTCGGGATCCATCTGGGCGACGTCATCGTCGAGAGCGACAGCGATCTCATGGGCGACGGCGTCAACATCGCCGCGCGGCTCGAAGGCATCGCAAAACCCGGCGGGATCTTGTCGAAACGCTCGGCCCAGAGATGACTGCCGGTCTCGGCATCGACGAGCTGGACGTTGACGCGCAACCGGTTGCCGCCGCGCTGGACGCTGCCCTCCAGGACATAGCGCACCCTGAGCTGCCGGCCGATCCGCTTCACGTCGATCGGTTTGCCCTTGTAGGTGAAGGCCGTGTTCTCGGGCGATCACGAAGGAGCCGGCGATGCGCGACAAATCCGTGGTCAGGGTCTCGGTGACGCCGTCGGCGAAATATTCCTGCTCGGGGTCGCCGCCGATATTGGCAAAGGGCAGGACGACGATGGAAAGGCGCGGCGCGGGAGCCGTGCTGATCGACGCCGGCGCGCCTGGCGACAAACCGGACTCCAGATGCCTTAGCGGCCTGGCGCTTGCGCTGAGCTCGATCGCATAGGCCCGCACCGGCCGGGGAATGTTCTTCAATTCCATTGCGCCGAGATCCGTGAACTCGGTCGCGATCTTGTCGCGCACCTGGTCGAAGGCGGCACCGGAAAGACAGCTTGCTGGGCTCAACCTCCCTGCAGAAGGGGCTGACCCTCGAAAACATAGCGCGGGCGCCGGCTTTTTCGAACGCGCGCTCGCGCTCGACCCCGGCAACATCGAGGCGCTGATCGGCGCGGCGAACGTCGATATCCTGGCCGCCAGCTCCTATCTCGCGAAGGACCGACCGGCGCGTATCGCCGCCGTCGAGGCGACCGCAGCCAAGGTCCTCGCCGTGGCGCCGAACCATGCGCAGCGCATTTCCTGCTGGGTGCGGCGCAGATCAGTAGCAACCGCGCGGTCCAGGGAATTGCCGAGTGCGAGCATGCGCTGGCGCTGGACCAGAATCTGGCGATGGCCCACGCTTTCATCGGCGTGGGCAAATTCTATATCGGACGCGCCGAGGAAACCGAGACGCATGTCCAGGAAGCGCTCCGTCCCAGTCCGCGCGACACCACCGCCTATATCTGGATGCTCGTCGCCGGCGCCTCCAAGCTGCTTCTCGAGCGCGACGAAGAGGCGGCCGCGTGGTTCCGGCGAGGGATCGAGGCCAATCGAAATTTCGCGAATCAGCACGCCTGGCTCGCAGCCGCGCTCGCGCATCTCGGCCGGCTCGACGAAGCGCGAGCCGCCGCGCGGGTCGCGTTTGCGCTCGATTCCTGCCGCACCGTGTCGCGCTTCCGGATCGGCGTCCAGTCGGACGACCCTATCCATCTTGCCCAGCGCGAGCGCCTTTACGACGGCTCGCGCATGGCCGGACTGCCGGAGGAATGAACGGCGAGCGGCCGATGCGTTCCTCGCGGCGATTTGCGAAAGGACGCCTCAGACCGCGGCGTATTTCAGCAGGAACAGGACGAACCCGCCGATCCAGCACGCGCCCGCGGCAACAATCGTGTCGTAGGCCGCCATCGGCAACAGCATCGGAGCGAAGACGCGCAGCAGCGCGGCGGCGAAGATGAGCGCGAAGGCCGCGGTGGTGGTGGCGTCGGCGACCAGCGGCAGCCGCGCATGCGTGCGCATCAGGCGCGCCATCATGCCGATCGTCAGGCTGCCGACGGCGCCGGCGGTGATGGCGTGCAGCGCGTCGCTCCGCGCCAGCCAAGGGGTCAGCAGCGCGAGCCCGAGCAGCGCCAAGCCCAGGGCGAGCCAGGCAAATCCCAGATGCAAGATCAGCAGCAGCGGCTGGAGCAGCACATCGCGCGTGCGCCAGCCGGCGAGCCGCAGCAGCTGCAGCGCGGCGGCGGCGAGCGCAGCCACGCCCGCCACGCCGTCGAATGCCGCCGCATCCGCCGCGATCAGCACCAGCATGAGCGCCACCGAGGTGCTCTCATAGCCTTTGTGGCGCGGCGCCTTGACCGGGATCAGCATGGCGCGCGTATAGCCCGGCACCAGCCGGCCCGCGACGACCGCGATCATCAGCGCGATGAGATCGACCGTGATTCCCAGGCTCCTCTCCGCGGCGCCCGGCAGGATCCCGAGCACATCGAGCTGGAAGGCCGCATCGGCTGCGGCAAAGGCGAGCAGCAACGGCAGAAACGCCATGGTCGGCCATTTGTGCCGGCGCCAGAAAGGCGGATCGCGCAGCAGCGCCAGCCCCGGGAGATAGGCGATATCGACGATCGCGGCGGCGAGCGGCGAGGCCGCTCCCTTGACCATCGCCGCGACGGCGACGCGCCCCGCGATCCACAGCGCGAGAAGGACGGGAACGCGCCAGCCGCGAGTCGTCGCCAGCAGGAAGCCCGAGAGCACGGCCGCCAGATAGCCGAAGATCAGCTCGTGCGCGTGCCAGCGCGACGGCGCCAGCGGCGCCTCCCAGCCGCCGGCGCCGAAAGCCCAGAGCCACCAGCCCATCGCCAGGCCGGCGAAGCCCGCCGCGCACAGGAAGAACAGTCGATGCCCGCCCATGGCCGCGACCATGCCACCTTCGGCCGCGGGCGCGAAGCCCTTGGGCTCGGCGTCTCAGCCGACGGGCGCGTGCAGGCGGGCGGCGATCAGGCCGAGATGGTGGACGGCGCACGCCGCGCCGTCCTGCGCCGAGCGCAGCACCGGCTCCGTGCCGGCATGGTCGGCGAGATCGACGTAGAAATCGTAAAGCCGCTCCGCCTCCGCCAGCCCCGCGCGCAACAGCTCGACCCGACTCATTCTCGACAAGTCCTCGTCCGAGGCGCCGGCCGGCGCGGCTTCGGGTTCCGCCGCCGCCTGGCGCTCCTGCGCGGCGACGGTCTCGAGGGCGGCGGCGTCCATCTTGTCGCCGAGCGCGGCAAGATGCCGAGCAATCCGCGCATAGAGTCTTGCCGCCGCGCGCTCCATCCGCTCGCTGCGCTGGGCGAAATCCGCCGCCGTGGTCGGCGGCCGCGCGCCCCGCGCGCCCTTGGAGCCCTGCTCCCGCCGATAGGCGCGCCGCCGCTCGCGGCGCAGCAAGGCGGCGTGGTTGAGCTCCTCGCCGGCAAGGCGCTCTGCCGCCTGCCGCACCGCGGCGTCCTCGGCCCTCGCCGCGAGATAGGAATAGAAGGCGAAACCGCGCTCCTCGTTGAGCACGGCAATGCTCAACGCCCGATAGGGCGTGAGCAGAGCGCTTTCGGCAACCTCGTCCCAGGAGCGGGCAATCTCCGGCGGCAATTGCCATGACGCGGGCGCCTCTGCGGGCGGCAGGCCGGTTGCCGCGCGCGACCAGCGCTCGATCGCGTCGAGATGATCGCGCTCCTCCTCGAGCATCGCCTGGAAGGTTGCGGCCAGGCCATGGTCGCCGCGCCGCGTCATCTCCGCAGCGAGCAGTCCGTAACGGGTGACCGCCTCGCGCTCCATCGCGGCGGCGATGCTCACGAGCTCGCGCAGCGTGCGCGCCTGCGCCTTCGGCTCCTGCTCCAAACGCGTCAATGGCACCCAGCCTCGCCGCAGCGAATTAGTTTCATCCCTCGAACTGGTTTCATCTCTCGAATTAGTTTCATTCCAAGAAATAGTTTCATGCTCAGAGCAAGCTAGCGCCGAATTTTTGCGCGATGGTTGACCTGGATCAAAGCAGGCGCCAAGGCCGCCTCAGTAAATTCCTACCGCGGGACTCGGTTATTCGCTTCATATCGGCTTCGTTCGTTTCATCACGTGCAAGCGACCATGCGATCCTTTGTCCGTATGCCGGCCATTCTGCTCCTGGCAGCGCTCGTCGGCTTGCTTTCGGCGCAGGCCCCGGCATGCGCAAAGGGACGCCTCGACGAATTCCTTCCGCGCCTTCAACCTGCGCAAATCGACCCCGCCGCCGACCGGTTCGGCCCGCTCGAGGGCGACCCGCCCGTGGTGCCGCTGCTGGCGCAAGGGAAGCTTGTCGGCTACGCCTTCCTCAACGCCGATGTCGTGGATTCCACCGGCTATTCCGGGAAGCCGATCAACATCGTCATCGGAATCGACCGCGACGGCCGCATCACCGGAGCGAAACTGGTCGAGCATCACGAGCCGATCTTTCTCATCGGCATTCCCCAGGGGAAGATCGAGCATTTCATCGCCGGCTACGTCGGCCGCAAGGTGCTTGCGCCCGACGCCGTGACGCAGAGCGCGGTCGACATCGTCAGCGGCGCCACGGTCAGCTCGATGGTGATCGGCGACAGCATCATGCGCGCCTCGATCAAGATCGCGCAGCTACATCGTCTCGGCGGCGCGACCGTCGCCGCCGCCGTGCCGGCGGTAGAGCGACAGATCGACCCGACCAAAACCGCTGTCGTGGCGAGCTTTCAGGCGCTGCTCGGCGAGGGTTCCGTTCGCCGCCTGAGGGTCACCAACCACGAGATCAATGACATCTTCCGCCGCACCGGCAATGAAGCGGCGGCCGAGCATCCCGAGACCGGCCCGCCCGATGCGTCCTATATCCACCTTTACGTGGCGCTTGCCAGCGTCCCGACCATCGGGCGCAGCCTGCTCGGCGAGGCCGAATACGAGACTCTCAAGAAGCGGCTGAAGGAGGGTGAGCAGGCAATACTCATCGCCGGCGACGGGCCCTACTCCTTCCGCGGTTCGGGCTATGTGCGCGGCGGCATCTTCGACCGCATCGAGGTCATCCAGGCCGAGAGCAGCATCCGCTTCCGCGATCGCGACTACAAGCGCATCGGCTCACTCGCGCCCGAGGACGCGCCCGACTTCGTCGAGATCGGCCTCTTCGTCACGCCCGAGGGCATCCGGCTCGACCCGGCACAGCCTTGGCGCCTGCAGCTCCTGGTCCAGCGGCGGACGGGCGCGATGGAAAAGGCCTTCGTCACCGTCGAGACGGACTACGCGACGCCCGACAAGTATCTGACCGCCCCAGCGGCGGCGGCGGCGCCGGCCGCGCCCCAACCGCTCGAGGCCGCCGCCCCCCGTGCCGCCAAAGACTCCGGTCCGCCGCTCTGGGAGCGCGTCTGGCGCGGCTCGCTCGTCGACATCGCCGTCCTGCTGCTCGCGATCGGCGTGCTCACCAGCATCTTCTTCTTCCAGGACATTCTGGTGAGGCGGCCGGTCCTCTACGAGCG
>JASHRZ010000145.1 GCA_030037055.1 Alphaproteobacteria bacterium | reverse complement strand
CGAATCTATGTTACGCATCGAGCTAATTCCAAAACGTTTTTCAGCGGCCTGCTAATCGTCCTGGCCGGCGGCGCGGCCGAGGTTCGCGTAGAGCTTGCGGGGCCCGAATTCGGGAGCCGCGAGGCTCAGCGAGACGTACTCCTTGTTGGAAGCCTCGCCCGTCCGGAGCCAGCCCGCTCCGATCTCGTAGCCGCGAGTGAGCACCCGGAAGTCGGGCTGGTTTGAGGCCGGGTCCTTCCCGGCGTTGGGCACGATCTCGATCTCGGCGCGGATGCTGAGCGTCTTGAGCTGGCCTTTGTAGCCGCCACTCGCTTGCTTGGTGACATATCCGATCGCAGGCATTGCTCTCTCCTCTGAAGTCGCCGGGGCCAATTCCCCTGCGATGGCGGACCGTCCATGGGCGAGGCCGGACCCGTGAACCCGAAGGGCCGGAGCGCGAGCGGAGGACCCGAGCAGACAAGTTTTTTGGAGCGCAGCGCCCGCGAGGAGCCCGCGTCAGCGGGCGGGGAAAAAACTTGGCCGCGACGGTTTCATGAGGGGCCGGACGCGCCCATAGGTCTCAAGCCAAGAGCAGGGGATTGGCACCGGGACAATACAGAGAGAGCGATGCAATATGGGAACGGAAGACACCGACAGGCGTGGAGGCTACTGTTTCGGCTCGAATGGCCAGAACGCCACGCCATATCCGGGCGGAACCGCCGGACTTCATAGAACCGCAGCTGACACTGGCGGTGACGATGCCGCCGGAAGGCGATGCGTGGGCGCACGAGCTCAAATTCCACAGCTATCGCACGCACGCCCGCGTCGTCGGAATAGGCGTGCGCCTTCTGACGCGAAACGGACTGGATTGGACGCACCGTGAGAAAGGATCGCGGCGGCGTCTGCAGATACGAGGATCGGCTCGGCATACCTGGACGGCGAGTTCTGCGCGCTCCGACCAGACGGGACGACGAGCTTTGCCGACTTGCAGGCGG
Source organism: Alphaproteobacteria bacterium (assembly GCA_030037055.1). Lineage (GTDB taxonomy): Bacteria > Pseudomonadota > Alphaproteobacteria > ATCC43930 > CGMCC-115725 > DAHUYF01. Next base: position 2,258 of record JASHRZ010000145.1, on the reverse strand, counting down.
CGACCGATCAAGGAGAGTCTGCGACGCTCACTTACTTCGCCTTCGATCTTCTATTCCTCGACGGAGAAGACCTGCGACAGCTGCCGCTCGAGGAGCGCAAGCGCCGGCTTTATGACGTCTTGCAAAGTGCGCCGGCGCAAATTCGCTACACGGAACACATCGTCGGCGAGGGCGGTCGCGTCTATTCGGCGGCTTGCTCCAACATGGTTCTGCAAACCGCCGATGGAAGCCCGTGAGCGATCACGAAGATCGAACGGCGAAAGGAAGAGCGGCATGTTTTTATGCTGACGACGGATCATTCGACCCACAATTTCATCGCTTCGAACCTGATCCACAAGAACAAGAGGACTTAGCATCACCTGGACTGACGGGCTCAGTCCCTTTCGGTGACGACGGGTGGGCAGGCGGCGGCAACGCGCCGCCGCCCGCATCCGGTTTAGGTCGGCGGGAACAGATCGGCTACCGATCTTGCCGCCTCGGCGATCGTGCAGGCCCCCTCGCGATAGAGCCGAAACGGAAACCCCATCAACCCTGGCATCCATCCCGCGACCTTCGCGCGGCCGTTGGTTCCGGCGAGGAAATCGCGGATGATCTGCTTCTGCACCTTGGCGCGCTCCGTCACATTGGCGTCGGCGACTGCCTTGCCGGCGATATCGGCCAGCATGGCATTGACGGTGACTCGCTCGCGCGTGAGATCGAAGAAGGCGTCGTCGGGCTGCCAGTGCTCTCGTGCATCAACCTTGAGATAGGTGCCGGCCGCCTCGACGACGGCGCTCCCCGCGGCGAGGGTCTCGGCCATAATGAAGGCAGCGACGCGCAATACCTCGTCATCCAGCATCGCCAGTAGCCGCGCGAACACGGCGGCGGTCCGGTAGTCGTCGCCGTTGGAGGAGGCCACGGTGTGGTGATACTCGGGCCGCTCGAATAGCCCGAGGATCGCCTCGCGCTCGGCCGCGAAGGCTTGCTGCGCCGGGCAAGCGGCGAGGCTCGCGGATATCTCCTCGCTCCGCGTCTGCTGCGGCTCGGCCTTCACCTGCCAATGGCCGGATGCCGCGACGGCGTGAGCAACCAGAAGCCGCAACGCGGCGCCAGGGTTGGCGAGGAGCGCCAGCCGCACGACCGCGTGGCGGTGCAGTTCGAGGTAGTTCTGCATCGACTTGCTCATCGCGGGACGCATCGGCTGCACGGGCTCGGCCGTCCCGTCTCCTTCTGCACCCGCCTCCTCCCGAGCGTTTCGGCGCGCCTCCTTCCGCGAGAGCCAGCCCTCGTGGACCTCGACCTCGCCCTGATGCGAGATGGTGATAAAGACCTTGCCGCCCTTCTTCTTCGGGGTCTTCTCGTGGTCCCAATAGGTGAAGGCCTGGCCGGGATCGAGGATCACCACCTCGCTCCATCCCGCCTCCAGAAGGGCGTCGCGCTTCGCGGCGACCGCCTGATTCTGCTTCTGCCAGAAGAGGTCGACGTCAGCGAAGTAGCCGTCCTCGCCGAAGAGATCGGCGACGATCTGGCCGGGGTATGTGTCCAACGGGAATAGCGCCACCTTTGTCGAGATCGAGCGCCCACCGAAGAGCCACTGCTTCAGCTGGTATCCCATCGGCGCACTTTGGTGCTCGTCCATGAAGAGCGCGAGCCATTCCTTCTGCTGCGCCTTGGACGCCAGGGTCAGGTGGCGTACGGTCTCGGCATCGATCTCCCCGGCACGGTAGGCATCCCTTATCCTGGGCAGGAGATTGCCGAGCGCCAAACGCTGATTGACCATGCGCTCGGTGATGCCGAAGGTGGTGGCGATCTCCGGGACCGATCGGCCCTCCTTGATGAGGCGCACGAAAGTCTCGTACTGGCTCATGGCGTCAGGGTCGAGGCGGGCGACGTTCTCGATGAGCGACGCTTCGAGCGCCGCCGCGTCGTCGCCCGGCTCCATGACGGCGCAGGGGAGCGGCGCGATCTCGCCCTGCTCCTCGGCGATCGCCTTGGCGGCGAAGTAGCGTCGCCTTCCGGCAACGATCTCGAAGCTGTCGGGCGTACCGTTGGGCCGCACCAGCAGCGGCACCAGGACGCCGCGGGCGCGGATGCTCGGCAGGATATCGGAGACATCCGGCGCCTTCTTGCCGTGCCGCATATTGAGGGTGGAGATGGAGAGATGATCGAGGTCGATATGAGTGAGCTGCATGACAATGCTCCTGGCTTCGGGGATTTGCGCCTCAGGGGCGCGGGTCGTCCGCCCTGGTGGGCGGAGGTTCCGGTGTCACGGCGTGCTT
>JASHRZ010000144.1 GCA_030037055.1 Alphaproteobacteria bacterium | reverse complement strand
CCGCCAGATCGAGGTGCGCGCCTTCGGCAAGCTACAGCGCGCCATGCGCGAGCAGACCCGCCTCACCCGCCAGGACAATCGCGCGCTCGCGGCGGCGTAAGGAAGAAGCTTTCAGCCGTCAGCGCTCAGCTGATGGCTGACAGCTGCTACTTCAACAGCCACACCCCGATCGCGATCGTGATCACCGTCACCGGCGCGCCAAGCTTGAAATAGCTCCAGAAGCCGATAGCGATGCCGCTTTTCTGCGCGCGCTGCAGGACGATGAGATTGGCGACCGAGCCGAGGATGGTGAAATTGCCGGCCAGCGTCGCCGCCATGGGCAAGACTGAGCCAGGCAAAACGCGGCGCGGCGAGCGCCTGCACGAAAGGTTTCAGCACCAGCACCACCGGCACGTTGCTCACCAGGTTCGACAGCACCACCGCCATCCCCGCCAGCGATGCCAGATCGACGCGTTCGGCATAGACCAGCGCGTCGGGGCAGTGCCTTCTGCCGGCGACGACAACCCGCAGAACAGCAGAGCAGCCAATCGATCTCGTGATCCGTTCGGGCTTGATGCGCCGCGTCAGCAGCGCGCCGGCGACAATCGCCACCTTGGCGGGAGGCAGGGAAAAGAACAGCATCGCGCCGGCGAGAGCCGCGAGTGACTTCGTCAGCAGCGCGGAATGCCAGCGCGGCGCTGGCTGGGCGCCGTCGGACCTGGCATGGAGAATTCGCGGCGCCAGGCGAGTGCGACGAGCAGAAAGGCGACGACCAGGCGCCGCCACCGGCGCCAGCGCGCCGGCGAAATTGCCATAAGCGATGTGCGAGAAGCCGCCGGTCACGATGTTTTGCGGATTGCCCGTGATGGTGGCGGTGCCGCCGATGTTGGAGGCCATGGCACGCCGCTTTCCACCACCAGGCTTGCGCCGCGAGCGCCGCGCGGTCGAGCCGCAGCCCCGGCGCGGCGAACGGGCGAGTTTGCCTACCTTTCGGCACCGCAACAACCGGAAACCGCGGCGGCGGCGCGGCCGCCGGAAAAAAGCCATTGTTGCATCATTTTTAGGACGCTCCGAGGGGTCGCTCGGTCGCCCGCGGCTTTTGTGCTAGAAGCGCGCCGCGGTAGAAGCTCGGGCAGGACATGGCGGAACGAGGACGCGGAGAGTTGCGGATCGACCCGGAGGATCAGCGGCGCGCCCTCGCATGGGGCGAGCGACGCAAGCCGGGGCGTCCCGCCGACGGCTGGGGCTGGCGCCTCATGCGCTGGGGCGTTCTGCTGGCGCTGTGGGGGCTGATTCTCGGCAGCGGCGCCATCGCCTGGTTCTGGCTCACCTTGCCGCCGGCCAGCGACCTGACCCAATCCGAACGCCGGCCGAGCATGAGCCTGCTCGGCAGCGACGGCGCGCTCATCGCCACCTATGGCGATCTCTTCGGCGAGCCGCTGAAGCTGAGGGATCTGCCGGCCTATCTGCCGCAGGCGGTCATTGCCACCGAGGACCGCCGCTTCTATCGCCATTGGGGCGTAGACCCGATCGGGCTCGCCCGCGCCGCCTTTATCAATCTGCGCGCCCGCCATGTCGTGCAGGGCGGCAGCACCATCACTCAGCAGCTCGCCAAGAACCTGTTTCTGACCCCTGACCGCACGCTGAAGCGCAAGATCCAGGAGGCGCTATTGGCGCTGTGGCTCGAGCACAAATTCACCAAGGATGAGCTGCTCGAGATCTATCTCAATCGCGTCTATCTCGGCGCCGGCACCTATGGCGTCGACGCCGCGGCGCATCGCTATTTTGACAAATCGGCGCGCAAGGTGACGCTCTACGAGGCGGCGGCGATCGCCGGCCTGCTCAAGGCGCCCTCCCGCTTCAGCCCGGCGCGCGACCGCGGCCAGGCGGAAAAGCGCACCGAGCAGGTGCTCGCCAACATGGTCGATGCCGGCTACCTCACCGTGGCGCAGGAAAAAGCCGCCGAGCAGCAGAAGCAGCAGCTCGCTCTTGCTGGGCGGGTGCGGCCGGGCGATCGCTATTTCGCCGATTGGATCTATGAGCTTGCGGGCGCCTATGTCAGCGCCGACGGCCGCGACCTCATCGTGCGCACCACGCTCGATGCCAGGCTCCAGGCGGCGGCCGAAGCGGCGGTGGCGGCGACGCTGGATAAGGACGGCGAGAAGGCCGCCGTCGAGCAGGGCGCGCTGGTCGCCATGTCGCCCGACGGCGCGGTGCGCGCGATGGTCGGCGGCCGCGACTATGCTGAGAGCCAGTTCAACCGCGCCACGCAGGCGCTGCGCCAGCCGGGCTCTGCCTTCAAGCCCTTCGTCTATCTCGCCGCGCTCGAGCACGGCATGAACCCCGAAGACCGCTTCGTCGATCAGCCGATCCGCATCAGCAATTGGACGCCGCATAATTACGAGAACAAATATCGCGGCGAAGTGACGGCGGCCGACGCGCTGGCGGAATCGATCAACACTGTAGCGGCGCAGGTGCTGGAGCGCGCCGGCGTCGACAACGTCATCGCGGCCGCCCATCGCCTCGGCATTACCAGCGAGCTTACCCGCGATGCGAGCCTCGCACTCGGCACCTCGGAGGTGACGCTGCTCGACCTCACCAGTGCCTATTGCGCCTTCGCCGGCGGCGGCCGCGCCGCGCTCCCCTATGGCATCACCGAGATCCGCGACCGCCGCGGGGCCCTCCTCTA
>JASHRZ010000143.1 GCA_030037055.1 Alphaproteobacteria bacterium | reverse complement strand
TCGACCCCGAGGAGGGGCTGAGCCCGGGACAGAAGGAAGAGATCGACCGCGTCTATGCCGCGCATGGCGAGCTCGCCGACGACGCTTTCGTCGCGGCCAATCTTGCGCGCTGGCTCGGCTGAGCCATGACGGAACCGTTTATCGCGCTGCGCCAACTGCGCAAGGTCTATCGTTCCGGGGCGCAGGTTCCTGGCGGTCTCGCACGTGACGCTCGAGGTCGAAGAAGGCGCCATGGTGTCGCTGGTCGGCGCCTCGGGCTGCGGCAAGACGACGATGCTGAAGATCCCTCCTGAGGGTACCGTGCGCATTGGCGGCGAAAGCCGCTCCGATCCCGGCCGCGATGTCGGCATGGTGTTCCAGCAAGCGCAGCTGCTGGAATGGCGCACGGTGCTCGAGAACGTGCTGCTGCCGGCGGAGATCCTGAAGCTGCCGCCGGCGGCGTCGCGCGAGCGGGCGTGCGCGCTCGTCGCCATGGTCGGGCTCGAGGGCTTCGGGGACAAGTATCCGCGGGAGCTGTCGGGCGGCATGCAGCAGCGTGCCGCCATCGCCCGCGCCCCACGACCCCAAGCTGCTGCTGATGGACGAGTCCTTCGGCGCGCTCGACGCGCTCACCCGCGAGCGGATGAATTTGGAGATGCTGCGCATCTGGAAGCGGAGCGGCAAGACCGTGGTCTTTGTCACGCATTCCATCCAGGAGGCAATGTTCCTGACGGCGGCGCCGGCGCGCATGGCCGCCTTCTTCCTGATCGACCTGCCCTATCCCCGCACGCTCGAGCTCAAGACCGGCGAGGCTTTCGGCCGCCTCGCGCGGCGCATCTATCAGCTGTTCGGCATGGAATAGCGCGGAGGCTGCAGCATCGCCAACAGCCGGCCGAAGGCGAGATCGAGCACGATCGCCAGCAGCGCCACCGGCACGGCGCCCTGGAGGATGTAGGCGGGGTTGGCGCCGTTGAGGCCGATGATGATCGGCAGGCCCAGCGTACGCGCGCCGACCGTGGACGCCACCGTCGCTGTGCCGACATTGATGATCACCGAGCTGCGGACGCCGGCGAGGATCACCGGCGCGGCGAGCGGCAGCTCAAGCTTGCACAGGATCGCCCCCTCGCCCATTCCCATGCCGCGCGCCGCCTCGCGCAGTGGCGCCGGCACGCCGGCGAGTCCGGCGATGGTGGTGTCGACGATCGGCAACAGGCCGTAGAGCAGCAAGGCGATGAAGGCGGGATCGAAGCCGAAGCCGATGACCGGCACCGCCACCGCCAGCACCGCCACGGGCGGAAACGTCTGGCCGATGGTGATGATCGTCTCCACCAGGCCGCGGAATTCCGCCCCGGCGGCCCGCGTGACGAAAATTCCGGCGCCGAGCCCGAGGAGGACGGCGGCGCCGCTCGAAGCGCCGACCAGCAGGAGATGGCCGGCGAGGAGAGCGGCAAAGTCGTCAAGCTCGAAAAGCGGCCGCTCGAGGCCAGGAAAAAGCGCGGCAAAGAGCGGCTTCGACCGCGGCAGCGCCAGCACCAGGGCGACCAGCGCGAGGCTCGTCCAAAGCAGGGGATCGCGCAGCCGCGCCCTCATCGCCGCAGCAGATCCGCGAGATGAATGGCGCCGAGCGGGCGGCCGTCCCCATCTACCACGCCGAGCCGGTCGCGGCCTTCCGCCACCATGCGCGACAGCGCCCGGCGGAGGCTGGCGCCGGCGGCAATGGGCTCGCCCGGCGCCGGCACGCCGGCGCGCAGGCGGCTCGCCACCGTCGCGAGACCCAAAAGCTTGACGCCCAGATCGTCGCGGCCGACGAGGTCGCGCACGAAATCGCTCGCCGGCGCGGTCAGAAGCTCGAGCGGCGTTGCCGCCTGCACCAGGCGGCCCCGATCCATCACGGCGATGCGCGAGCCGAGCCTCAGTGCCTCATCCATATCGTGCGTGACGAAGACGACGGTCTTGCGGCTCGCCCGCTGAATCTCGGCAATTTCCGCTTGCAGCGCCTCGCGGGTGATCGGATCGAGCGCCCCGAACGGCTCGTCCATCAGCAGGATGTCCTGGTCCGCCGCCAGGGCGCGAGCGATGCCGACGCGCTGCTGCTGGCCGACCGACAGCTCGTGCGGGTAGCGGTCGAGAAAGGCGTCCGGCGCCAACTTCAGCAGAGTCAGCAGCTCGGCGGCACGCGCGCGAATCCGCCTCTTGGACCAGCCTATCAGCTCCGGCACGGCGCCGATGTTGCGCGCCACCGTCCAATGCGGAAAGAGACCGATCGACTGGATGACATAGCCGATGCGGCGGCGAAGCGCCGCCGGTGGCGCAAGGCGCACATCCTCGCCGTTGACGCGCACCCGTCCTTCCGATGGAGACACGAGCTGATTGATCATCTTGAGCGCGGTCGATTTGCCCGCGCCGGAGGTGCCGATGATGACGCAGAACTCGCCGCCGGCGACGGCGAGCGAGAGATTCTCGACCACGGCGGATGCGCCATAGCGCTTCGTGACATGCTCGAACTCGATCATCGCCGCAACCGGCGCAGACGGCCGAGGCCGAGATCAAACAGTACATTGGCGGCGAGCGCCATCAAGATGATCGGCAGGACGCCGAGCAGCACCAGATCGAGCGCATCGGCGAACAGGCCCTGGAACATGATGGCGCCGAGCCCGCCGGCGCCGATCAGCGCCGCCACCGCGGCAAGGCCGATCGTCTGGAGGGCGGCGATGCGCAGGCCCGAGAGGATCACCGGCAGCGCCAGCGGCAGCTCCACGCGCCAGAGCAGCTGCCGCGGCGTCATGCCGAGCCCGCGCCCCGCCTCGAGCGCCGCCGGCGAGACGCCGGCGAGCCCTTCGCTGGTGTTGCGCGTCACCGGCAGCAGCGCGTAGAGGATGAGCGCGATCACCGCCGGGAGCACGCCGACGCCGCCGATGCCGAAGCGCGCGAGCGCCGGAAAATGCCCGGCCAGCCCCGACAGCGGCGCCAGCAGCACGCCGAAGAGCGCGATCGAGGGAATCGTCTGGACGACATTGAGCAGCGGGAAGAGCCACGCCGCCAGCGCCTCCCGCCGCCGTGCCAGCACGCCGAGCGGCAGGCCCAGCAGCACCGTCGGCAACAGCGCCAAAGCGACCATCGCGGCGTGACGGAGGATGGCCGCGGCAAAGGCCGTGCGCCGCGCCGCGTATTCCCGCACGATCGCCAGCGAGTCGAGCGCACCCGACAGCAGCAGCAGGCCGAGCGCGCCGACCACGACGGCGCCCAGCAGCACTCCCGCCGGCGCCGGCACCGCGAGGCGGCGCAAGGCGTCGCTCAGCGCCAGAGCGGCGATGATCAACAGCACCCAGAAGGCGCCGCCGAGCGAGATGCGCGCGACCGGCGGCGCCGTTTGCGCCAGCAGTGCCGCCTCGCTGCCGGCAAGCCGGACCAGCAGGAGCAGAAAGCCCGCCGCTGCCGCCGCGGTCAGGGCGTGGAGTGCCCGACGCTGCGGCAGAAAAACGCCGAGCGCGAGCAGGACGGCCGGAAGAAGCAGGATGAGCGCCTCGCCGTGAAGCGCCGCTCCAAGGCTGATCGGCGCGCCGGAGACGAGGCGGTTGGGAGCGAGCGTGAGAAAGGCAAGGCTCGGCGCGGCGAGCAGCCCCGCCAGCAGCAGCACAAGGAGAACGCGGTTGCGCACCATCGCCGGCTTATGGCAGCCGGCCGCGCGAGCGAAGATAGTCGGCGGCCACGGTGCGCGCGACCGCGCCATCGACCGCGATTCTGGCGTTGAGGCGGCGCAGGCTCGCCGTGTCGAGGGCGCCGAACACCGAGGCGAGGCTGTCGCGGATGGCGGGGTAGCGCTCGAGCACGGCGGCGCGCACCACAGGCGCCGGCGCGTAGATGACCTGCGCCCGGCGAGGATCGCTCAGCACCACGAGACCGAGCGCCGCCAAGGCGCCGTCGGTAGCGTAGGCCATGGCGGCGTTGACGCCGGAGAGTCCCTCCGCCGCCGCACGCAAGATGACGGCAGTGTCGCCGCCGGCGAGCACGAGCAGCAAGGACGGGCGAAGCGAGAAATCATAGCTTCTTTCGAAGGCGGGGAGCGCCGCCGGGCTTTCGACGAACTCGGCCGAGGCGGCGAGCTTGACCGCGCCGCCGCGCCGCACCCAGGCGGCGAAATCGGCCATCGTCGCGAGGTTGTTGGCGACGGCGACGGCGCGCGGCACGGCGATAACCCAGCTGTTGTCGGCCGGCGCCGGCGCCAACCAGACGAGTCCGTGCCGCGCCAGATCGAGCGAGCGCACCTTGTCGTATCCGGCCCGAGCATCCTTCCAGACGGGGTCTTGCTCATCGGCATAGAACAGCGCGCCGTTGCCGGTATATTCGGGATAGATGTCGATCTCGCCGGCGATAATGGCGCGGCGCAGGATGTTGGTCGGGCCGAGCTGCAGCTTGTTGACGGTCTTGATGCCGGCCGCCTCCAGCACCAGTAGGATCATCGCGCCGAGGAGCGAGCTCTCGGTATCGAGCTTGGAGGCGACCCGTACCGCCTCCTGCGCGGCAGACCGGTCGGCGGCAAGAAGGGCGAGAGCAAGGAAAGCGCCGGCGACGAGGCGAGCGATTGCCGCTCGGGGCCGGCCCATCGATTAAGAGCCTGTGCCGCGCGGCACCCAGGCCCGCGAGGTGAGGTTGGCGGGCATCTCGGTGATGCCATAGCCGGCGGCGGCGGGGATGCGCAGCAGCTTGCCCTCGGGCGATTCGACCAGCTCGGGGCAGACCGTGACGATGGTATCCGCGCGCGCGGCGGCGAGCGCTTCCGCGACGGTGCGGCTGCGGCCGAGCTTTGCGAGGTTCATGCGCGTGGCAAAGACCAAAGTGATGCGCCGTGCTTCGGAATCGGCGATCGCCTGGTGCGGCGAGATCCATACCGTATCGACCGCCTCGCGCCCGTCATGCGCCGCCACCTGATCCGCCGGCGCCGGCGCCAGGAAGAAATGCGTGTCGAAGCGCTTGGGCGGCCCGGCGGGGGTGATCCAGTGGGCAAAGGGCACCAGCAGGTCGGCGGCGAGCTCGATCCCGCCTGCGGCAAGGATATCGGCGAAATGCGGAGCGCGGCCCAGACGCGCCGCCAGGGAGGATTCGAGCGTGTCGACCTCCTCGGCGGCGAGCAGCCCGTCGCCGCCCGCGCGCCGGGCCAGCAACAAATGCGCCTCCTCGAAGGTCTCGCGCACCGCCGCGACGCGGAAGGCCATCGCCACCGCATCGGCGCCGGCGACCTCGCGGCAGCGCGACAGCGTCGCCGGCTCGGCGTCGGCGGCATCCACGCGCCCGCCGGGAAACACGAGCGCGCCCGACGCGAAGTCCGAGGCGACATTGCGCGTCACCATCAGCACTTCGATCCCGCCGGGACCATCGCGCAGCAGCAGCACGGTCGAGGCCGGCCGCGGCTTGATCCGTGCGGCATCGTTCATGGCGTTCTCCCTGTTACCGCGCGACCATAATGGGTGGAGAGCGCCGACGCCAGCCTCAACGGCCGGCGACGTAGGAGATGCGCCACACCATGCCGTTGGCATCCTCGGCGACCAGGAGCGAGCCGTCGGCCGCGACCGCGACACCCACAGGTCGGCCCCAGACATCGCCGTCGGCGGTGACGAAGCCTGTGAGAAAATCCTGATACGCTCCGGTGGGCTCGCCGTCGCGCAGCATAACGCGCACCACCTTGTAGCCGGTGCGCCGCGAGCGATTCCACGAACCGTGCAGCGCGACGAAAATGTCACCGCGGTATTCGGCCGGGAATTGCCTGCCGGTATAGACAGCAAGCTGCAGCGGCGCGGAATGCGGCTGGATCAGCACGTCCGGCACGGCGATGGCCCCCGCGAGCTCGGGATGCTCGCCCCGGTGCCGGGGGTCCCGGTGATCGCCGATATAATACCAGGGCCAGCCGTAGAAGCCGCCGTCGCGCACCCGCGTGACATAGTCGGGCGGCAGATCGTCGCCAAGCCCGTCGCGCTCGTTGACCGCCGTCCAGAGATCGCCGGTCGCGGGATGGATCGCCAGCCCGACGGGATTGCGGATGCCGCCGGCAAAGCGGCGCATCGCGCTGCCGTCCGGATTGAATTCGAGAATGTCGGCGCGCCCGGTCTCGTCGCTGCCGCCTTCCTGGTCGTTGGAGGCGGAGCCCACCGAGACGAGCAGCTTGCGCCCGTCGGGCGCGAACACGATGTCGCGCGTGCGGTGGCCGCCTTGGGGCAGGCGCGGCACGACGGTCTCAGGTGCGCCGCGCGCCGCAACCTCGCCCTTGCGATAGGCAAAACGCAACACCGCGCCAATCGTGCCGACATAGAGATACCAGGGGTCGGAACCGGGCGGATAGAAGGCGAGGCCGAAGGGCTCGTCGAGGCCTTCGGCATAGGTCGTGACCGTGGCCGGCTTGCCGGGGCCGTTGTCCCGCAAGACCAGAATCGCGCCTTGCTCCATTTCGGCCAGGAAGATCTCGCCGTCAGGCGCGGCGCGCAGCAGCCGCGGCGCGGCAAGGCCGGCGGCGAAGGCCTCGACCTTGAAGCCGGGCGGCGCCTGGGGCAGCGCGCCCTCCGGTCGGCCTATGAGCCGCGCGCCGTTCGCCACGCTGCGCGTGGCATAGGGTGGCGGCAGATCGGCCGGCGTGATGCGGCGCGTGACGCCCGGCGCATCCGCCGTCCAGTCGCCATAGGCCGCCTCGCCGCTCAACGCCGGCTCGGCCCATGCGCGCGCGCCGGAAACCGCGGCGCCTGCGGTTGCCAGGGGCAGCGCCAGAAGCAGCGACAGGACTTGGCGGCACAGCAAGCGGGCGGGCAAGCGCATGGTTTCTCCGGGAGTCGAGCATAGCGGTGCCGATGCCAACCGCAGAAACGGCGCCGGCTCAGAGCTCGATCTCAAGGCCGTCGCGCGCGACTTCCCAGCCGGCCGCCTCGACCGCCTGGCGCTCGGCCGAGCCCAGGCAGAGGATGGGGTTGGTGTTGTTGATGTGGATGAAGAGCTTGCGCTTGACGCCAAGCGCGGCAAGTGCCGCCATCGAACCGGCCGTCCCGGAGACGCTAAGATGGCCCATGCGCCGGCCGGTCTTGGCGCCAAGGCCGGCGCGGATCATCTCGTCGTCCCGCCACAAGGTCCCGTCGAAAAACAACAACGGCGCTTCGGCGAGCCGCGCGGCGAGCTCGCCATCGAGCGCCGCGCAAGCCGGAACATAATAGAAGCGCTTGCCGGTCGCCGGGGCCGAGATCATAAGGCCGATCGTGTCCTGCGAACGTTGCGCTAAGTGCTGCTCGATCGCCGCGTCCTCGAGATAGAGCGCCACCTTGCCCGGCACGGTGAAGGCCTCGACCCGCAGGCCGAGCCGCGCGCCGTCCTTGGCGGCAAGGTCGACCGCCGCGCCCGGCAGCATCGGCCGGCGCGCGACGTGCTCGGCGGCGAGCACGTTGAAGATGCCGTTGGCACGGAGCACATCGAGCACGCGGGGCGTCGCGTA
>JASHRZ010000142.1 GCA_030037055.1 Alphaproteobacteria bacterium | reverse complement strand
TGGCGCAGGATCACCAGCACGGCGAGGAACGCCACGACTTCCGTCGGCTGAAACTCGCGCGTGAGGAGCCAGGCGTAAAGCGGCGCCAGCAGCGCGGCGGCGAGCGCGGCGAGCGAGGAGTAGCGCGTCAGCACCGCAACCACAAGCCAGGTGGCCGCGGCGGCAAGCCCCACGGGCCAGGCATAGGCGAGCAGGATGCCGAGTGTGGTGGCAACGCCCTTGCCGCCTTTGAAGCGGAGCCAGACCGGAAACAGGTGGCCGAGAAAGGCGAAGGCAGCGGCATAGGCCGCCATGTCGGGGCCGAACTGCTCGCCAATCAGCACCGCGGCGGCGCCCTTGGCGGCGTCGAGCAGCAAGGTGAGCGCGGCGAGCGTGCGGCTGCCGGTGCGCAGCACGTTGGTGGCGCCGATATTGCCGGAGCCGAACCGGCGGATGTCGCCATAGCCTGCGAGCCGCGTCAGCACCAAGCCGAACGGGATCGAGCCCAAGAGATATGCCAGCAGCGCGCCGAGCGCGAACGGCCATTGATAGCTCCAATCGCCCATCGGCTGCGGCATCGCTTCTAGCACCTCTCCCAAGCGGCGGTATCGGCGAACGCCGGCTCATGCGCCAGCACCGCGAGGATGAGGTCGCGCACGAGATGCGCGGTGCGGCGATCCCGGTCGAACTCGGGGATGTACTCGACGATCTCCAGCGCGCGCAGCTTCTCGTGCTGCGCCAGAAGCGACAGCGCCGCGCAGGTCGGCGCCGCGCGCAGCCCGTCAGGCTCCTTCAGTCCAATGCCCGGTGCGTCCTGGGGGTCGAAGCCGTCAAGGTCGATGGTGAGGCCGAAGCCGTCGGTGCCGCTGGTGACAATCGCCAACCCTTCGGCGAGCGCGGCGTCGATGCCGCGGCGCTTCACCTCTTCCATCTCGATGATGCGCACGCCGAGCTGGCGCAACAGCGCCATCTCGCCCCGCTCATAGGAGCGCACGCCGATATAGCAGACATGCTCCGGCCTAAGCACGCCGCCGCAGAGATCGAGGAAGGGACCATAGCCGTGGCCGAGCAGCGCCGCTGCGCCCATGCCATGCGCGTTCATCGACGGCGTCGTCTCGAGCGTGTGCGCGTCGAGATGCGCGTCAAGCCAGATAAGGCCCAGCGTGCCGCCCCGGCCGCGCGCGACGCCGGCCCAGCTGCCCATGACGATCGCATGGTCGCCGCCCAGCACCACCGGGAAACGCCCGGCGGCGATCGCGCGCGCGACCGCATCGGCGAGCGCCGCCCCATGGCGGGCGACGAGGGCGAAGGTCTCGGGCGGGCGCAGGTGGGGATGTTGGCGCCAGCGCTTTTCGCTGCGCAGCATGGCGCGCCAGCGGGCGTCGATGCCGCGCGCGCGAAGCCAGTCGGCGAGTCCAAGCTGCTGCAGCGCCGGCGGTCCCTCCTCGGTATGGCGGAACCCGGCGCCCCATCCCGATGCGGCGCCGATCAACGCGATCTCCGCCATCGCGATCAGCCTTGATGAAGGAAAACGCTGCGCCCGGCGATCACCGTGCGCAGCACGCGGCCTTTGACAGGACGGCCGTCGTAAGGGGAGTTCTTGGATTTGGAGCGCAACCCGTCGACGTCAATGCGCCAGGGCAGCTCGAGATTGAACATGACGAGATCCGCGGCCGCGCCGATGGCAAGCCTGCCCGCCGGCAGGCGCAGGATGGAACCCGGCCTCTCGGTCAGCGGGCGCAGCGCCTCGAGCAGACCGAGATGGCCGTTGTGGTAAAGCTCGAGCGTCAGCGGCAGCAGCGTCTCCAGCCCGATGATACCGCTCGCCGCCGAAGCGAAGGGCAGGCGCTTCGATTCCTGGTCGTGCGGTGAGTGGTCGCTGGCGACGGCATCGATGGTGCCGTCCTTGAGCCCCGCGACCACCGCGCGCCGGTCCCGTTCGCCGCGCAGCGGCGGCGAGACCTTGGCGAAGGTGCGGTAGTCCCCGACCGCGGTCTCGTTGAGCGCGAAATAGTGGGGCGCGGTGTCGCAGGTGACGGCGAGCCCGCGCCGCTTCGCCTGGCGAATCGCCTCGATCGCCGCCTCGGTCGAGACATGGGCGATGTGGAGCCGGCCGCCGGTGATCTCGGCGAGCCGCAGGTCGCGCTCGACCATGATCACCTCGGCGGCGGGCGGGATGCCAGCGAGCCCGAGCCGCGTCGCCACCTCGCCTTCATTCATCGCACCGCCTTCGGCGAGCCTCGGCTCCTCGGGGTGCTGCATCACCAGCAGGTCGAAGGTGCGGGCATAGCTGAGGGCGCGGCGCATCACCACCGCATCGGCGATTGCCCGGCCGGCATCGGTGAAGGCGAGCGCCCCGGCGGCGGCGAGCAGGCCGAATTCGGTGAGCTCGAGGCCTTTCAGCCCCTTGGTCGCCGCGGCGTAGGTGCGGATGCGCGCGAGGCCGACATCGCGCGAGCGCCGGGCAACGAACTCGACCAGCGCCATGTCGTCGATCACCGGCTCCGTGTTGGGCAGCGCCACCATGGTGGTAACCCCGCCGGCCACCGCGGCGGCGGCGCCGGTCTCCATCGATTCCTGATGCTCGGCCCCGGGCTCGCGCAGCTCGACGCGCATGTCGACGAGGCCGGGCGCGAGGCAGGCGCCGGCGCAATCGACCCTGTCGGCCTCGCCGGCGCGAGGGATCTTGCCCAGCGCGGCGATGCGGCCGTCCTCGACCAGCAGATCACCCGCCTGGTCGAGACCGCTGGCGGGGTCGAGCAGGCGGGCGTTTCGGAACAGGGTGCGCGCGCTCATTTCGCCGGTGC
>JASHRZ010000008.1 GCA_030037055.1 Alphaproteobacteria bacterium | reverse complement strand
GGCTTCATCTGCTCGAAGCTTGGCGTGCTCGCCGTGCGGCGATCCTCGAGCTTGATGACATGCCAGCCGAATTGCGTCTTGACCGGTGTTTCCGTGATCTCGCCTTTCTTGAGCTTGAAGGCGGCGTCGGCGAATTCCGGCACCATCTGGTCCTTGGTGAACCAGCCGAGATCGCCGCCCGAGGTCTTGCCCGCGGGGTCGGTGCTCTTCTCCTTGGCAAGCGTCGCGAAGTCGCCGCCTTTCTTGAGCTGTTCGATCACCGCTTTGGCGTCCGCCTCGCTGGCGAGGAGGATGTGACGCGCATTCACCTCTTCACGCGGCGGCGCTTCCTTTACGTACTTGTCATATTCGGCCTTGAGCTTCTGCTCGCTTAGACCCTTCGCGACCAGGCGATTGATGTAGAGCTGGGCGAGGACCTGGTCCTGGACGAGCAGCAGGTGCCGCTTGACTTCGGCGTCGTCCTGGAATTTAGCCTTGCGCGCGGCCTGTGCGATGAGGGTTGAGGCGATCATCTGGTCGAGCAGCGCCATATAGAGCTTGTCCGGCGGTTGGCGCTGCGCCTGCGGCGGCAGGCTGCGGGCGGCTACCTCGATGTCGGAGCGGTGCAGCTCGAAGCCGTTGATGCGCGCCACCACCGGGTCGGCGACCACCGACGGCGGCGTCGGTTTCGCCGCTTGCGCCCAAACCGGACCGGCGAGGAGCATAAGAGCAAGCGCAAGGGTCGCTCGAAGTGTCATTTGGGTTCCTTTTGAAAAGGGCGCGGCCGACCACCGGCGCCGGATGCGCCCTCCGCAGTCGCCAGGGACGCCGTCGGGCGCTGATAAAGCACATCGCAGGGACGGAGGCAACGCCAATAGATGCGGCTTTTGGCGCGCCCGCCGGAATTGACACTCACCCCCGATCCGCCTATCTGTCACCCGGGATCCGTGGCCCTTGACCCCTCCCGCTTCCAGTTCGAGGTATG
This sequence comes from Alphaproteobacteria bacterium, assembly GCA_030037055.1. Lineage (GTDB taxonomy): Bacteria > Pseudomonadota > Alphaproteobacteria > ATCC43930 > CGMCC-115725 > DAHUYF01. The sequence goes on along the minus strand of JASHRZ010000008.1, from coordinate 8,706 downwards.
GATGATCGGCGCCCTGGCTCGGCGACTGTTCGGCTCAGCAAATGATCGCTACATCAGAAGCCTGCAGTCTCTCGTGGACGAGATCAATGCGGCCGAGCCGGCGCTCGTCCGGCTCTCCGACGAGGAGCTGCGCGCGCTGACGCCGGCGCTGAAGGAGCGCTTGGCCGCCGGCGAGACGCTCGACGATATCCTGCCCGACGCCTTCGCCACGGTGCGCGAGGCGGCCAAGCGCAGCCTCGGCCAGCGCCATTTCGACGTCCAGCTCATGGGGGGCATCGTGCTTCACCGCGGCATGATCGCGGAGATGAAAACCGGCGAAGGCAAGACGTTGGTGGCGACCTTGGCGGTCTATCTCAATGCCTTGGCCGGCAAGGGGGTGCATGTCGTGACCGTCAACGACTACCTCGCCCGGCGCGATAGCGAGTGGATGGGGCAGATTTACCGCTTCCTCGGGCTCAGCGTCGGCTGCATCGTGCACGGGCTCGACGACGCCGAGCGCCGCGCCCAATACGCTGCCGACGTCACTTACGGCACCAACAACGAGTTCGGCTTCGACTATCTCCGCGACAACATGAAGTTCCGGCTCGAGGACATGGTGCAGCGTCCGTTCAACTTCGCCATTGTCGACGAGGTCGACTCGATCCTCATCGACGAGGCGCGCACGCCGCTTATCATCTCGGGCTTGGCCGAGGATTCCTCCGAGATGTACCGCTCGGTCGACAAGCTCATCCCGCGGCTCGCGGCCGAGGATTTCGAGAAGGACGAGAAGCAGCGCCAAGTGGTGCTGACGGAATCCGGCGTGGAGAAGATGGAGAGGATGCTGCGCGATATCGAGCTGCTGACGGCCGGCACGCTCTACGACATTCACAACGTCGCTCTCGTGCATCACGTCAACCAGTCGCTGCGCGCGCACAAGCTCTTCGCGCGCGACACCGACTATATCGTCAAGGACGGCAAGGTCGTCATCATCGACGAGTTCACCGGCCGCATGATGGAGGGGCGGCGCTACTCCGAGGGACTGCATCAGGCGCTCGAGGCCAAGGAGGGCGTCGAGATCCAGCCCGAGAGCGTCACGCTCGCCTCGATCACCTTTCAGAACTATTTCCGCCTCTTCCCCAAGCTCGCGGGCATGACCGGCACGGCGATGACCGAGGCCGCGGAATTCGCCGACATCTACAAGCTCGACGTCGTCGAGGTGCCGACCAACATGCCGATGCAGCGTGTCGACAACGACGACGAGGTCTACCGCAGCGCGCGCGAGAAGTACGAGGCGATCATCACGCAGATCCTGGAGTGTGACGCGCGCAAGCAGCCGGTCCTGGTCGGCACCGTCAGCATCGAGAAGTCGGAGGCGCTCTCGGCGCTGCTCAAGAAGCGCAAGATCGCGCATCAAGTGCTGAACGCCAGGTATCACGAGCAGGAGGCCTACATCATTGCCCAAGCCGGCCGCCCCGGCGCGGTGACCATCGCCACCAACATGGCCGGCCGCGGCACCGACATCCAGCTCGGCGGCAATTTCGACATGCGGCTGCGCCAGAAGCTTCCGGCGATGGCGGACGAGGCGGGACGCGAGAAGCGCAAGGCCGAGATCCGCGCCGAGATCGAGGCGGCGCGCGAGGCGGTGCGCCGGGCCGGCGGGCTCTTCGTCATCGGCTCCGAGCGCCATGAGAGCCGGCGCATCGACAACCAGCTGCGCGGCCGCTCCGGCCGCCAGGGTGATCCCGGCGCCTCCAAGTTCTTCGTCTCGCTCGAGGACGACCTGATGCGCATCTTCGGCTCCGAGCGCATGGACGGCATGCTGCAGCGCCTGGGCCTCAAGGAGGGCGAAGCGATCATCCATCCCTGGATCAACAAGGCGCTCGAGAAGGCGCAGCAGAAGGTCGAGGCGCGCAACTACGAGGCGCGCAAATACGTCCTCAAATTCGACGACGTCATGAACGATCAGCGCAAGGTCGTCTACGAGCAGCGCAAGGACATCATGGCCGCGAGGGACGTCGCCGCCACCATCGCCGACATGCGCCACGAGACGGTCGAGGCGATGGTGGCGCGTTGCATTCCCGAGAACGCGCTGCCCGACCAATGGGACGTCGACACCTTGCACGAGGATTGCCTACGCATCTTCGACCTCGACCTGCCGGTCAAGGACTGGGCGAAGGAAGAGGGCATCGGCGACGCCGAGATCAAGGAGCGCATCATCCAGGCCGCCGACGCCAAGATGGCGCAGAAGGCGGCGAATTGCGGCGTCGATATCATGCGCATGGCGGAGAAGACCCTGCTGCTGCGGGTTCTCGATCAGAACTGGAAGGAGCACCTCGTCCAGCTCGAGCATCTGCGCCAGGGTATCAATCTGCGCGCCTATGCGCAGCGTGATCCCGTCAACGAGTACAAGCGCGAGGCCTTCGAGCTGTTCAGCGGCATGCTGGTCGAGCTGCGCGAGACGGTGACCCGCGCGCTCGCCCGTGTTGAGCTGCATGTCCAGCGCGGCGAGACGCTGGAAGAGGCGCTGCCGCCGCCCCGGCCACGGGTGATGATCGAGCGCCACGAGGACCCGGCTTTTGCCGCGGCGGGCGGAAACGGCGCCGCCGCGGCAGCCGCGATGGCGGTTGCGGCGCCCTGGGCCAAGACGCCGCGCAATGCCGCGTGCCCCTGCGGCTCCGGCAAGAAATACAAGCACTGCCACGGCCGGATCTGACGCGCCCCCCGCGAACGCTGCCCCCCGTTCGATGGACGGCCCCCTGGCGCCTGCGACGGCCGGAGAAGATTACACCGATTTAATCCGGTCGAAGGGGTGTCGTAATGGCAGATGGCCAATTATCGCCTCACGACCGCCGGGCCTTCGGGCATGGCTTAGCAAAACGCCACCGCTTCCCTTCAAAAGAGGTACTGTTATCATGCTGCTCCCTATCTCCCCCCGCTCGAAGGCCTCGGCATTCCGGCGAGTCCGCGCCGCGGCGCTCGCTACCAGCGTCGGTCTTGGCTTGGCGCTGGCACCGCTGGCCTGGGCACAGACGGAAATGCCGGCGCCGCAAGGCGCGGTTGCCGGCGCGCAATTGCCGACCTTCGCGCCGCTGGTGAAGAAAGTGCTGCCCGCCGTCGTCAACGTCTCCGTCACCGAAAAGGCGGACACGGTCGCCGACGAGCAGGATATGGACAGCGACGGGAACGGTCCGCATCAGGGCATGCCCTCCTCGCCCTTCGACGAGTTCCTGCGCAAATTCTTCGAGCAGCAAGGCCAGGGTTTCCCCGGCATGCCGATGCGGCCCATGCCTCATCCGGAGCAGCGCATGGCGCTGGGCTCGGGTTTCATCATCGATCCCGCCGGCTATATCGTCACCAACAACCATGTCGTCGCCGACGCCGATAAGGTGACGGTGATTTTCCAGGACGGCAGCAAGCATCCCGCCAAGGTGCTCGGCCGCGACACCAAGACCGACCTGGCGCTGCTCAAGATCGACGCCAAGGAGCCGCTGCCCTACGTCACTTGGGGCGACAGCAACGCGGCGCAGGTCGGCGACTGGGTGCTGGCGGTCGGCAATCCCTTCGGTCTCGGCGGCACGGTCAGCTCCGGCATCATCTCGGCGCGCGGGCGCGACATCCATTCCGGCCCCTATGACGACTATCTCCAGCTCGATGCCGCCATCAACCGCGGCGATTCCGGCGGTCCGACCTTCAACCTGAACGGCCAGGTGATCGGCATCAACACCGCGATCTACTCGCCCAATGGCGGCTCGGTGGGTATCGGCTTTGCCATTCCCTCGAGCCTCGCCAGGCCGGTGATCGACCAGCTGCGCGAGCACGGCAAGGTCGAGCGCGGCTGGCTTGGGGTGCAGATCCAGGAAGTGACGCCCGAGATCGCTCAAAGCCTCAACCTGCCCAAGGCGAAAGGCGCGCTCGTCGCCGACGTGACCCCGGGCAGCCCCGCCGCCAAGGCGGGCCTCAAGCAGGGCGACGTCATCCTGTCCTTCAACGGTCACGATGTGGCCAAGGTGCGCGACCTGCCGATCGTCGTGGCACAGACGCCGGTTGGGGAGAAGGCAAAGGTCGATGTGTTCCGCGACGGCAGGGACGAGCATTTCGACATCGCCGTCGGCCAGATGCCGGAGAACCTGCAAATGGCGCAGAACGGCCGGGGCGGCGACGATCAGGGCGCGGGCGAGAACACCACCGCGCTCGGCGTCAAGCTCGCCCCGCTCACCAACCAGCTGCGTCAGCGCGCCGGCGTGCCGAAGGACGTCAAAGGCGTCATCGTGACCGCCATCGACGACAGCAGCCCGCTGGCCGAGCTCGGCATCCAGCCCGGCGATGTCATCGAGCAGGTCAATCAGGAGCCGGTGACGACGCCGCAGCAGGCCGAGGCTAAGCTGAAGCAGGCGGAGTCCGGCCGGAACAAGAGCGTGCTACTGCTCATCAACCGCCACGGGATCAACCAGTACCTGGCGCTGTCGATGAGCAAGGGCGATAACGGCTGATCCGGTCGCGGCAGGACGGGCGTTCGCTCCGCCGGTCCTGCCGCCGCCTTCCGGTCGATGTCATGCGCATTCTCGTCGTCGAAGATGATCGCGAGGCGGCCGCCTATCTCGTCAAGGGCTTGACCGAGAGCGGGCACCGCGTGTCGCTTGCCGAGGAAGGTCGCAATGGGCTCGAGCGCGCGACGCAGGAAAACTTCGATGCGGTGATCCTCGACCGCATGCTGCCGGGCCTCGACGGCCTCTCGATCGTTGCGGCCCTGCGCGCGGCGCGCAACCAGACGCCGGTGCTGGTGCTGAGCGCGCTGGGCGATGTCGAGGACCGCGTCAAGGGCCTGCGCGCCGGTTGCGACGATTATCTTTCCAAGCCCTTCGCTTTCGTCGAGCTCCTGGCGCGGCTCGAGGCGCTCACCCGCCGCGGCAACGCCGAGACGCGGCTCAAAGTGGCGGATCTCGAGATGGATCTGCTGACGCGCGCGGTGACGCGCGCCGGTCGCGTCATCGATCTGCTGCCGCGCGAGTATCGGCTGCTGGAATACCTGATGCGGCATGCCGGCCACATCGTCACCCGCACCATGCTGCTGGAGAAGGTCTGGGACCACCATTTCGATCCCCAGACCAATGTCATCGACGTGCATGTCAGCCGCTTGCGCCAGAAGCTCGACAAGGGCTTTGCCACGCCGCTGCTGCACACCGTGCGCGGCGCCGGCTACACGCTCCGCGCGCCGGAATAGCGCGCCCCAGAGCGGCGCCGCAGGGGCGATCACGCCGTCGTCACAAGCCGCGATTGCCCATGACGAGGAATTTCTCCCGGCGCTGCTCGCGCAGGCTCGGCCCGTCGAGCCCGGCCAGCGGGCGCAGCGCCGCTTCGACGGCGTCGCCCGTCGCCGCGATGGCCGGCTGGCGACCGCGATGCGCGCCGCCCAGAGGCTCCGCGACGATGGCGTCGATAACCCCGAGCTTCAGCAGATCCTGCGCCGTGAGCTTCAGCGCTTCGGCCGCGTCCTGCGCGTTCTCCGCCGTACGCCAGATGATCGAGGCGCAAGCCTCCGGCGAGATGACGGAATAGACCGCGTGCTCCATCATCAGCACTTTGTTGCCGGCGGCGAGCGCCAGCGCGCCGCCCGAGCCGCCTTCGCCGATGATCGTGGCGATCATCGGCACGCTGAGCCGTAGGCAGGCCTCGGTGGAGCGCGCGATCGCCTCGGCCTGGCCGCGAGCCTCGGCGTCGATGCCGGGATAGGCACCGGGCGTGTCGATGAAGGTGAGCAGCGGCAGGCCGAAGCGCTCCGCGAGCGCCATCAGCCGGCGCGCCTTGCGATAGCCTTCGGGCTTGGCCATGCCGAAATTGTGCTTGAGGCGCGCCTCGGTGTCGGCGCCCTTCTCGTGCGCCAGCACGACGACGCTGCGGCCACGGAAGCGGCCGATTCCGCCGAGAATGGCGTGGTCCTCGGCGAAGCCGCGGTCGCCGGCAAGCGGCGCGAACTCGGTGATCAGCTCCTTGACGTAATCGGAACCATGCGGTCGGTCGGGATGGCGTGCGAGCTGCACCTTCTGCCACGGCGTGAGCTTGGCATAGGTCTGGCGCAACAGCCGGTCGACCTTAGCTTGGAGCCGCGAGACCTCGTCGGCGATGTTGATGTCGTCGCCGTCGGAGAGGTGCCGCAGCTCTTCGATCTTGCTCTCGAGCTCGGCGAGCGGCTTCTCGAAATCGAGAAAGTGACGCATCGCCGAGGCTCCTACCACAGGCACCCTTCCGATGCCACCCCGGCCTCAGCCGGCGCCGATCGCCGCCGCCTTCTTCACCAGCACCTCCGCCTGGCGGATCGAGGCGATGTCGATGAGGCGGCCGTCAAGCGCCACCGCGCCGCGGCCTTCGCGCTTGGCTTCTTCCATCGCCGCGAGGATGCGGCGCGCGCGCTCGACCTCCTTTGTTGACGGCGTGAAGGTCTCGTTCGCGAGCGCCACCTGCGAGGGGTGGATCGCCCATTTTCCCTCGCAGCCCAGCGCCGCCGCGCGCCGCGCCGCCGCCTTGTAGCCCTCGGCATCGGAGAAATCGCCGAATGGCCCGTCGATCGGGCGAATGCCACTGGCGCGCGCCGCCACCACCATGCGGGCCAGCGCGTAATGCCACATGTCGCCCCAATGGGTCTCGCGCCGCCCTTCCTCGTCTTTGTCGGTGAGGATGGCGTAATCCGGGTTGGCGCCGCCGATATTCGTGGTGCGGGCGCGCGTCGATGCGGCGTAATCGGCGACGCCGAAATGCAGCGACTCGATGCGCTTGGAGGCGCCGGCGATCGCGTGCACGTTCTGCATGCCGAGCGCGGTCTCGATGATGAGCTCGAATCCGATGCGGTTCTTGAAGCCCTTCGCCGTCTCGATCTGCGTCACCAGCATGTCAAGGGCGTAGACGTCGGCGGCGGCGCCGACCTTGGGGATCATGATGAGGTCGAGCTTGTCGCCGGCCTGCTCGACCACGTCGACGACGTCGCGATACATGTAGTGCGTGTCGAGGCCGTTGATGCGCACCGACAGCGTCTTGCCGCGCCAGTCGAGCGTGTTGAGCCCCTCGACGATATTCTTGCGCGCCTTGTCCTTCTCGTCCGGCGCCACCGCGTCCTCGAGATCGAGGAAGACGATGTCGGCCGGCCCTTTCGCCGCCTTGTCGAAGAATTGCGGCTGGCTGCCGGGCACGGCGAGTTCGCTGCGGTTAAGGCGTGTGCGCGCGTTGTCGATGATGGTGAAGCTCATGGCCTGCCTCGCGGGACAAGAGAGGCGGGATCAATAGGAGAAAGACGCCGGACGGTAAAGCCGGCGCCCGGCCGCGGTCAGCCCCGTCGCTTGCGCGCCAGGGGATGATGCTCGCGCACCAGGCGCTGCAGTCTCTCGCCGGCGACGTGGGTGTAGATCTGCGTCGTCGCGATGTCGGCATGGCCCAGCATCTCCTGCACGCTGCGGAGATCGGCGCCGCGCTCGAGCAGATGGGTGGCGAAGGCGTGGCGCAGCACGTGCGGCGAAAGCCGCGCCGGATCAATTCTGGCGGCGAGCGCCAGCTCCTTCAGCAGCTGACCGCAACGCCGCCGCGTCAAGTGGCCGGCAGCGCTGCGCGAGGGAAAGAGGAAGCGCGAGCCCTCGCCCTCGCCGAGGAAGGCGCCGCGCCGGTCGAGGTAGGAGGCGAGCGCCGCGCGCGCCCTGGCACCGAGGGGCACGAGCCGCTCCTTCCCGCCCTTGCCGCGCAGCACGAGAAAGCGCCGATCGCCGCGCGTCGCCGCCAGCGGCAGGCTCACGAGCTCCGAGACGCGCAGGCCCGCCGCATAGAGCAGCTCCAGCAAGCAGACGAGACGCGCACCCTCGGCCCCGGCCTTGGCGTTCGCCGCGTCGATCAGAGCGGCCGCTTCGGCCTCGCTCACTAGCTTGGGCAGGGGCCGGCCGAGGCGCGGCGAGTCGAGCGCGGCGGTGGGGTCATCCTTGCGCCGCGCGTCGGTGACCAGGAATTTGTAGAACTGGCGCAGCGCCGAGAGCCGCCGCGCCGCGGTGCGCGGCTGTAGGCGGGAGCGGGCGAGCTTGCCGAGGTAGCGCCGAAGATCCTCCGTCGCCGCCGCCTCGAGCGCCGTGCTGCCGAGGAAGCGCGCGGCATCGACGAGGTCGGCGCGGTAGGCGGCGAGTGTCAGCTGCGCCGCGCCGCGTTCGGCGGCGAGCATCTCGAGAAAGGCTTCGACGTGGCGCGAGAGGGACGGCGGCCGCGCGGGCTTGCGGCCCGGCCGGACGCGCCGCGCCGGTGTCGTCATATTCCGGCGGCGAGCGCCGCTTCGACGGCGAGCGCGCGCGCCTCTGCCGCGAGACCGACGGCCTTGAGCGCCGCCACCGCGCGGCTGAGGATGATCGGCTCGCTGGCGAGATGCTCGCCCTGGCGCGCCAGGATCAGCGTCGCCAGCACGGTCTCACCGAGGCGCCGCTCCGATGCCGCGTGTTCCTGGTCGAGCCACAGCGCCACGCTCGGCAGGCTCGTGCTGTGCGCCGGGGCGATGAACGGCGCCCAATCGGCCGGGCTCACCGGTTGCCCCAGCGCATCTGCCAGCGCCAGCAGCATGGCCGCCTGGCCGCCATCGCGTTGCGCTCCGGCGAGGGCAGCTTCGCGCAGCGCGGCGGTGTCGCTTCCCGCGCTCGCGAGCCTTATCAGCCCCAGCAGCAAGGGCGCCTGCGCCGGATCGATCAAGGCCAGCCACGGCGCCGCCGCGTC
>JASHRZ010000141.1 GCA_030037055.1 Alphaproteobacteria bacterium | reverse complement strand
CGCCATCGGCATGCATGCCGGCCTTATCTCTCACACGCTCGACCGCAAGCGCCGTGAGCCTGCCAATTGACCGCGCCACGAAAATATCTCTTCAAATTATGGCGATGGCACGCGAACGTGTCCAGCCGCAAAAATGATGAGAAACCAGCTATACAGGCCGATTTGTCGGCTCTCTGCGCACAACGATGAACGGTCGCGAATGGGGAAACTGGCGGAGGGAGTGGGATTCGAACCCACGATACGGTTGCCCGTATACACGCTTTCCAAGCGTGCGCCATCGACCACTCGGCCACCCCTCCGCGGCACAGGAGCCGGGCACAGGATGCTCCCGGGTCCCAGGCGCCGGAGCCTAACCGAGCCCGTCGGAGCGCGCAACCGCGACCGCCACGCAATTCCATTGCGGCGAAGTTATCGCGTCTCTATAACGGACCCGGGCGCATAAGCCTGCGCTGCGGGGCGAGGGCATGCTCATCGGGCGGATCATCGGCTGGTTGCTGGTGCTCGCGGCGCTGGTAATGCTGGGCAGGGACCTGATCGGCTGGCTCGACACGCGCCATCTGTCGCTCGTTGCGGCCGGAGACCTCTGGTATCAGGTCGACCCCAATTCGCTGCTCCTGGCGCAGCCCGCGATCCAGCGGCATGTCGCGCCGTGGCTTTGGGATCCCGTGATCGAGACCATCCTCCTTTGCCCGGCCATGCTCGTCCTGGGCGTGCCGGGGCTCGCGCTGCTCTGGGTCTGCCGGCGCCGCGACCGGCGCCGCCGCCGGCGTTAGCCGCCGCTGCTCAGCCATCCCCCATCTTGAGGGCGGCGAGGAAGGCGGATTGCGGGATCTCCACCTTGCCGTATTGGCGCATGCGTTTCCGCCCCTCCTTCTGCTTTTCCAGCAGCTTGCGTTTGCGCGTGACGTCGCCGCCATAGCATTTGGCGAGCACGTCCTTGCGCAGCGCCTTCACCGTCTCGCGCGCGATGATGCGGCCTCCGATCGCCGCCTGGATAGCGATGAGAAAGAGCTGGCGAGGGATCAGCTCCTTGAGGCGCTCGCACAGCGCGCGTCCGCGCCGCTCGGCCTGGCTGCGGTGCACGATGATGGCGAGCGCGTCGACCGGCTCGTGATTGACCAGGATGTTCATCAGCACGAGATCGCCCTCGGCGTAGCCGTCCATCTGATAATCGAAGCTGGCATAGCCTCGGCTCACCGATTTCAGCCGGTCGTAGAAGTCGAACACCACCTCGTTTAGCGGCAGCCGATAGACCACCATGGCGCGGCTGCCGGCATAGGTGAGGTCCTTCTGCACGCCGCGCCGCTCCTCACACAGCGCCAGCACCGATCCCAGATGCTCGTCCGGCACCATGATCGTCGCCCGGATCCACGGCTCCTCGATATGGTCGACGCGCACCGGGTCGGGCATGTCGACGGGGTTGTGCAGCGCCACCGTCTCGCCGTTGGTGAGATGGATGTGATAGACGACCGAGGGGGCGGTGGTGATGAGCTCGAGGTCGAATTCGCGCTCGAGCCGCTCCTGGATGATCTCGAGATGGAGCAGGCCGAGGAAGCCACAGCGAAAGCCGAAGCCCAGCGCCGCAGAGGTCTCGGGCTCGTACTCGAAGCTGGCGTCGTTGAGGCGCAGCTTGGCGAGGCTGTCGCGCAGATGCCCGTAATCGGCGGCGTCGGTGGGGAAGAGGCCGCAGAATACCACCGGCTGTACCGGCTTGAAGCCGGGCAGGGCCTCGGCGGCGGGGCGGCGATCCTCGGTGATGGTGTCGCCGATCTTGCAATCCGCCACCGTCTTGATGCCGGCGGTGATGTAGCCGATCTCGCCCGGCCCCAGCTCCGGAGTCGGCTCGGGCTTTGGGGTGAAGACGCCGACGCGATCGACCGCATGCGTGGCGCCCGTCGCCATCAGCCGGATCTTGAGTCCCGGCTTCAGCACGCCATCCTTGACGCGCACCAGCGTGACGACGCCGAGATAGGAATCGTACCAGCTGTCGACCAGCAGCGCCTTGAGCGGCGCCGCCGCATCGCCCTGGGGCGGCGGCAGGCGCTCGACCAGCGCCTCCAGCACCGCGTCGATGTTGAGCCCGGTCTTGGCCGAGATCTCGATGGCGCCCGAGGCGTCGAGGCCGATCACCTCCTCGATCTGCTGCTTGACGCGCCGCGGCTCGGCCGCCGGCAGGTCGATCTTGTTGAGCACCGGCACGATCTCGTGATTGGCGTCGATCGCCTGATAGACATTGGCCAATGTCTGCGCCTCGACGCCCTGGCTCGCATCAACTACCAGCAGCGAGCCCTCGCAGGCGGCGAGCGAGCGGCTGACCTCATAGGCGAAATCGACATGGCCGGGCGTGTCCATGAGGTTCAACTCATAGGTCTCGCCATTCCGCGCCTTGTAGGTGAGGCGCACGGTCTGCGCCTTTATGGTGATGCCGCGCTCGCGCTCGATATCCATGCTATCGAGCACCTGCTCGCGCATCTCGCGCTCTTCGAGCCCTCCGCAGCGCTGGATCAGGCGGTCGGCAAGCGTGGATTTGCCGTGATCGATATGCGCGATGATCGCGAAATTGCGGATATGGGCGAGGTCGGTCATGCGCCGATGCTGAAAGCCGCAAGGAAGATAGGGGCTGCGCGCCCGCGGCGCAACGACGGGCGGCCGATGCTTAATCCACCGAAGCCGCCAGGATCATGCTGAGATGGGCGAGCGGCAGGCCCGTCTCCGCGGCCCAGCCGTGGAAGATCGCCTGCGCCTCCTCGCGTGCCGCCTTGCCTTTGGGCTCGCCGGCAAAGGCGCCCCATTGGTTGAGCGCGGTCACCACGGAAGGCGTCAGGATGAAGGTGTCCTTGCCCGCCATGCGCAGGAAATAAGCTCCCGAATTGCCGCCAAGCTGGGTGAAGCGGCGAGCGAGCGCGTCCCAGAGCTTCACCGTCTCGGCCGCCGGCCAGTCGGCGAGCCATTCTGCGAAGCTGCCATGCTCGGTCGCGATATCGCACATCGCCGCGGCGTTCGCCGGCACCGATCTGAGCTTGCCGAGATGGCGGATGAGCCGCGCATCGCCCATCAGCTTCTCCACCGCTTCCTCGCTCATGGCGCCCACGCGGCGCGGATCGAAGCCAAAGAATGCCTTCTCGAAGGCGGGCCATTTCGCATCGACCATGTCGTGCCTGAGCCCGGCGCGGAAGATGCGCAGCGACATCAATGAAAGATAGCGGTCATCGCCCATGCGTTTTAGCTGCGCCGGCGATTTCACCTGCGGCAGGCGCTGGGCAAGCGCCGCGGCGCCGAGGCGCTTTTCCGCCGCTTTGCGGATCTGTGAGAACATGACCATGGCGCAGTCCCGCCTATCGCCGCAGGCTGCCGCCGGTCGCCTTCTCGACCACGGCGATGAGCCTCTGCGAGAAGGCTTCGAGCGCTGCGTCGGTCAGCGTCGCCTCCTCAGGCTGAAGCACCACGGTGATGGCGAGCGATTTCCTGCCGGCCTCGATCCCGGGTCCGGTATAGACGTCGAACAGCCTGATATCGGCGACGAGCTTGCGGTCGACGCCGCGCGCGGCGCGCAGCAGGCTCTCGGCCGGCAGCGCGGCGTCGACGATGAAGGCGAAATCGCGCTCCACCGGCTGGAACGCAGAGAGCTTGAGCGGGGGCCGTCCGCGCCGGCCGCGCGGGAGCGGCACGTGATCGACGAAGATCTCGAAGCCCACCGCCGGCCCCTCGACATCCATCTCCTTGAGCACGCCGGGATGGAGCTCGCCGAAATAGCCAAGCACTTTCGTCCCAAGCCGCAGCGTCGCGGCGCGGCCGGGATGATACCATTCCGGCACTTCTCCGGCGAGCTGCAAGCTCTCCGGCGCGGCGCCGGCGGCAGCGAGCGCCGCCAGCGCATCGGCCTTGGCGAGCAACGCGTCGACAGCGCGGCCGAGATCGTCCCAGCGCTTCGGGCCGGTGCGGCCGACGCGCAGGCCCGCGGCGACGAGGTCCTGCCCCTCCGGCGTGTCGTCGCGGTATTGCGGACCGAGCTCGAAGAGCGCGCCGTTGGCCTCGCCGCGATCGGCATTGCGCTGCGCCGTGCGCAGCAGGTTGGGCAGGATGGAGGGCCGCATCTGGTCAAGATCGGCGCTGATCGGGTTGACGATGGCGAGGCTTTTGGGTGCGGCGCCGAAGAACTCGGCGAGCGGCCGCGGCATGAAAGAGAACGTCACCGCTTCGACGAGGCCGCGCGCGGCGAGCGTGCGACGCACCAAGCCGCGCCGGCGCTGCGCCGGGCTCAGCGCCGGCTTCGGCAGCCCGGCCTCGCGCGGCAACGCCAGGGGAGCGATGCGGTCATAGCCGTGGATGCGCAGCACTTCCTCGACCAGATCGGCCTCGCCTTCCATATCGCCGCGCCAGGAAGGCGGCTCGACCACCAATTCCTCCGCCGCGGGCTCGCTCAGCGTGCAGCCCAGCGCCGCGAGGATGCGGCGCTGCTCCGGCGCCGCCAGCTCGAGACCGCCCAGGCTCAGCGTGCGCGCTGGGCGGAAGCGATAGCTCCGCCGCCATTGCGGCACCGCGCCCGAGACCGCCACCGCACTCGCCTCGCCGCCGCAAAGCTCGAGGATCAGCTGGGTCGCGATCTCGATGCCCGGCCGGGTGAATTCGGGATCGAGGCCACGCTCGAAGCGGTAGCGTGCATCGCTCTGGATCTGCAGCTTGCGCCCGGTGGCGGCGGTGCGCACGGGATCGAACAGCGCCGCCTCGATATAGACGGCGCGCGTCGCCTCGGTGCAGCCGGTGCTCTCGCCGCCGATGACGCCGCCGAGGCTCAGCACCGCGCTGTCGTCGGCGATCACCGTCATCTCCGCGTCGAGCGCGTAAGTGCGGCCGTTGAGCGCGGCGAGGCTTTCGCCCGGCCGCGCGCCGCGCACCACCAGGTCGCTCGCGATCTTGTCGGCGTCGAAGACGTGGAGTGGCCGGTTGAGATCGAAGGTGATGAAATTGGTGATGTCAACCAGCGCCGAGATCGGCCGGAGCCCAATCGCAGCGAGCCGGTCCTGCAGCCAGCGCGGGCTCGGCCGGTTGCTGAGGTTGCGCACGACCCGGCCGATGAAGAGCGGGCAGGCCTTGTCGTCGGGCCCGGCAAGGTGGACGGCGATGGGGCAGGCAAAGCGCCCCGGCACCGGGCTCATGTCCAGCGGCTTCAGCTTTCCCAGCCCCGAAGCAGCGAGATCGCGGGCGATGCCACGCACGCCAAGGCAGTCGCCGCGGTTGGGCGTTACCTTGATGTCGAGGACGGGGTCGTCGAGTCCCATCGCCGCGGCGAAGGGTTGGCCGAGCGGCAGCCCCTGCGGCAGCTCGATGATGCCCTCGTGATCCTCGGCCAGGTCGAGCTCGGCCGCTGAGACCAGCATGCCGTTCGAGGCCTGGCCGCGGATCGTGCTGCGCTTCAGCACCATGCCGGTTTTGGGAATGACGGTGCCAGGCGGCGCAAAGACGCCGAGCATGCCCGTGCGCGCATTGGGGGCGCCACACACCACCTGGACCATCTCGCTGCCGGTATCGACGAGGCAGAGGCGGAGCTTGTCGGCATTGGGATGCGGCTCGGCAGAGACCACGCGGGCGACGATGAACGGCGCCAGCGCACAACCGCGATCCTCTATGCCGTCGACCTCGAGCCCGCGCATCACCAGGGTCTCGACGATCTCGCCAAGCGCCGCCGCGGTGTCGAGATGGGTCTTGAGCCAGGCAAGCGTCGTCTTCATCGCCCGAGCCCCCCGGTCACCGACGGCACATCGAGCGGCAGGAAGCCGTAATGCCTGAGCCAGCGCAAATCGTTGTCGTAGATGGTGCGCAGATCCGGGATGCCGTATTTGAGCATGGCAATGCGCTCGATCCCCATCCCGAAGGCAAAGCCCTGATACCGCGCGGGATCGATGCCGCAATTGGCCAGCACCTTGGGATGCACCATGCCGGAACCCAGGATCTCAAGCCAGTCGCCGCCGGCGCCGATGGTAAGCCCGCCGCCGGCGCGCGAGCAGCCGATATCCACCTCGGCCGAAGGCTCGGTGAAGGGGAAGTAGCTCGGGCGGAAGCGCACAGGCAGATCGCCGATGTCGAAGAAGGCGCGGCAGAACTCGATTAGGCAGCCTTTGAGATGCCCCATATGCGTCGACTGATCGATGACTAGGCCCTCCACCTGATGGAACATCGGCGAATGCGTGGCGTCGTGATCGCTGCGGAAGATGCGGCCGGGGACGATGATGCGGATCGGCGGCTTGACGGCGAGCATGGTGCGAACCTGCACCGGCGAGGTATGGGTGCGCAGCACCTTGCGGCTGCCGTCCTTCTGCTCTGGCAGATAGAAGGTGTCCTGCTCCTGGCGCGCGGGATGCTCGGGCGGGATGTTGAGCGCGGCGAAATTGTGGAAATCGTCCTCGATGTCGGGGCCTTCGGCGACGTTGAAGCCCATCTCGCCGAAAATGGCGACGATCTCGTCGATCGTCTGGGTCAGCGCATGCACGCGCCCGTCGCTCTCGGCGCGCACCGGGAGGCTGACATCGACGCGCTCCTCGGCGAGGCGTGCGCGCAGCGCCGCGTCCTCGAGCCTTCGCGTGGCATGGCCGATCGCCTCCTCGACTTCGTCCTTGAGCCGGTTGAGCGCCTGGCCGCGCTCGCGCCGCGCCGCGGGGTCGAGCGCGCCCAGCCCCTTCATCAGCTCGGTGATGCGGCCCTTGCGGCCGAGGATGGCGACGCGCGCCTGCTCCAGCGCATCGAGGCTCGCCGCCTGCCGGATCAGCCGCAGTATCTCGTCGCGAAGATGGTCGAGGCTTTCCATGGTCCGGTCCTAGCACGAAAAGGGGCCGGATCGGCCCCTTTCCTTCGCGTTCGAGACGCACCTGCCGGCCGGGCCTTAGCGGAAGCGTCCGCCGGTAAATCGCTCGGCGAGCGGCCTCACGCCTTCAGCGCCGCCTGCGCTTCGGCGACGATCGCCTTGAACGCCTCGGGCTCGCGCACCGCGAGGTCGGCCAGTACCTTGCGGTCGATCTCGAGCCCGGCGCGCTTGACGCCATTCATGAATTGCGAATAGGTCAGTCCCTCGGCACGGACGCCGGCATTGATGCGCTGGATCCACAGCGAGCGAAAGGTCCGCTTCTTGGCGCGCCTATCGCGATAGGCATAGCGCAGGCCCTTCTCGACCTTCTCGATGGCCACGCGGAAGGCGTTCTTGGCCCGGCCGCGATAGCCCTTGGCGAGCCCCAGCATTTTCTTGTGACGGGCATGCGCGGTCACGCCGCGCTTGACGCGTGCCATGGCTCAGCCTCGCATATAGGGCATGTAAGTCAGTACCAGATGCGCGTCGCCCTTTTCCAGGGCGAAGGTGCCGCGGGCCTTGCGCTTCATCTTCTTGGGCTTGCTGATCAGGCGGTGGCGCTTATGCGCGACGTTCGCCTTGATCTTGCCCGAGGCGGTGCGGCCAAAGCGCTTCTTCGCCCCGCTCTTGGTTTTCATCTTGGGCATTTCGGTCCTTTCGCAGGGATTTGGCTGCGACGGCGAGGCATGCCCGCTTGCGCTCGAAAGCGCGGCCAGCCGTCGGGAAGGCGGGGGTTATAGCCGGCAAGTCGCGCAAAGGCAAGCGCGGGCGAGGCTAAGCGGCCGGTCACCGGCAGCCGCACTGTATGTCAGGGGGCGGTGCCGGTTTGGAGATCGCCGAGGGCCAGATCGCCGCTCCCGGCCTGAAGCTGTGACAGTCTCGCCGGCAGCCGCTCGATCAGCGCCGCGGTGGCGATCAGCGCCAGTGCGATGGCGACGGCGGCAAGGCCGTGATTAAGCCGCGCGCAGAAGGCGTCGGTGCGCTGCAGGAAGCCGGCAAGGGTCGCCTTCATGGGGCAACTCCGATATTGCTGCCCGGTCCTATCGCCCGGCACGCCCCGCACCTGTGAGCGGCCGCACAGCGCTGCCGCCGCGGATCCGCGCGCGGCGGATCCGCGGCCGTGGGCGTCAGCTTTGCCGGGTGATCCGGTTGCTGTCGGGGTCGATGACGACGGTGAAGCGACGGCCGTCCTGGCTCACCGTGGCGGCGAAGTTCTTGCCGTCCTGCCGGAAGCCGCTGAAATCGCCATAGCCCTTCGCCTCGAGCAGATTGAGGGCATCGGTCATGCACTCCTCCAGGGGAGCGGCCTTGTCGTGCCGGGCGGCGGCGGCCATGACGCGGGACGGCACGGGCGACGCCTTGCCGCCGCGGACCGAACGGTCGGCCGGCAGCGGAGCGCCCGCGCTATGGTTGGCGGCAAGGGCGATGCCGCCGCTTGCGACAAAGAAAACACCGGCCAGCGCGGCCGAAGCCAAGCGGTTCATGAGCAATCCTCCTGCGTTCGACCGGACGCGCGTCATCGCGCCTCCTGACCGAATATGGCAGGCCGTTATGAACTGAGCCTGTCCGCGGGATGAAATCCGGTTCAGCTTCGCCCGGCTATTTCACGGTGTTCTGTCGCGAGTGTCACACTTGCGCCATAATGCCGCTATTTCGGCGACATCACCATCGTCATCTGCCGGCCTTCCATGCGCGGCTGCTGCTCGACCTTGGCGATCTTGTCGAGAGCATCGCGCACGCGCATCAGGACGTTCATGCCGAGTTCCTGATGCGCCAGCTCGCGGCCGCGGAAGCGCATGGTGACTTTCACCTTGTCGCCTTCCTCGATGAATTTGAGCATGGAGCGCATCTTCACGTCGTAATCGTGATCGTCGATGCCGGGGCGCAGCTTGATCTCCTTGACCTCGATAACCTTCTGCTTCTTGCGCGCCTCGGCCCGCCGCTTCTGCTCCTCGTACTTGTATTTGCCGTAATCGAGGATCTTGACCACCGGGGGGTCGGCATTGGCGGCGACTTCCACGAGGTCGAGCCCTGCTTCGGTTGCCCGCTGTAGCGCCTCGTTACGGGTTACGACCCCGACCATCTCGCCGCGCTCGTCGACCAGCCGGACGCGCGGCACCATGATCTCCTGGTTGACGCGCGGCCCGTCGCGGGTCGGCGTCGCAGTCGTGGATAGCCTGGCGATGCAATTCCTCCTTTCGAAAGCATACGACCCCGTCGGCGCCCCTGCGGAGGGCACCGTCCGAAGTCCCCCTGCGGCCGCCGTTCAACCCGAAGGGACGGCCGCCTCCCCCTCCAATCTAACGATGGCCTCGGAGAGCGCAAGGACTTCCTGCTCCTTGCCGCCGAGGCGGCGGATGGCGACCGTCCCTTGTTCCGCCTCGCGCTTGCCGACCACCAGCAGCGCCGGAATCTTGCCGAGGCTGTGCTCTCGGATCTTGTAGGTGATCTTCTCGTTGCGAGTATCGGCCTCGGCGCGCAAGCCCGCCTCGACGCAGGCGGCGCGCACCGTTTCGGCGTAAGCGTCCGCTTCCGAGGTGATGGTCGTCACCATCGCCTGCACCGGTGCCAGCCAGAGCGGAAAGCGGCCGGCATGGTGCTCGATCAGGATGGCGATGAAGCGCTCCATCGAGCCGAAGATGGCGCGGTGCAGCATGACCGGGGTATGGCGCTGACCGTCCTCACCGATATAGCTGGCCTCGAGCCGCTGGGGCAGCACGTAATCCACTTGCAGCGTGCCGCATTGCCAGTCACGGCCGATGGCGTCGCGCAGCACGAATTCGAGCTTGGGACCGTAGAAGGCGCCCTCGCCAGGATTGAGCGTATAGGGCAGCCCCGCCGCCTCGGTCGCCGATTTCAGCGCTGCCTCGGCATGGTCCCACTCGGCATCCGTGCCGGCGCGCACCGCCGGCCGATCGGCGAATTTGACGCTGAAGGTGTCGAAGCCGAAATCGCGATAGACCGAGCGCAATAAGTCGCAGAACGTCACCGTCTCTGGCGTGATCTGCGCCTCGGTGCAAAAGATATGCGCGTCATCCTGGGTGAAGGCGCGCACGCGCATGATGCCGTGCAGCGCGCCCGAGGGCTCGTTGCGGTGGCAGGAGCCGAACTCGGCGAGCCGCAGCGGCAGCTCGCGGTAGGAGTGCAGCTGCTGGCGGAAGATCTGCACATGCCCCGGGCAGCTCATCGGCTTCACCGCCAGGACGCGCTCCCCGCTCTCGTCCTCGTCGCGCACCGTGAACATGACCTGGCGGAACTTCTCCCAATGGCCGGAGGCTTCCCAGAGGCTGCGATCGAGGAGCTGCGGCGTCTTGATCTCGAGATATCCGGCCAGTTCAAGGCGGCGGCGCAGATAGCTCTCGATGATGCGGTAGAGCGTCCAGCCCTTGGGGTGCCAGAAGACGCTGCCCGCCGCCTCTTCCTGCTGGTGGAAGAGACCGAGCTCGCGGCCGAGGCG
>JASHRZ010000140.1 GCA_030037055.1 Alphaproteobacteria bacterium | reverse complement strand
CGGCGCGGGATCGGTCTTGAGCAGGCGCTCGATCGCCTCCTCGGCGACGATGTTGCGGTTCTTGGCGCCGGGCGGGACGATGTCCAGCAGCACGACGGGCAGCCCGGCATTGGCGACATGGGCGGCGATGCCGCCGCCCATCACACCAGAGCCGATGACTGCGACTTTGGTGATCGCCATTTCGCCTCCGCTCAGCGGCGCTCGAGGATGGTGGCGATGCCCTGGCCGCCGCCGATACATTGCGTGGCCAGCGCGTAGCGCTTGCCCTCCCGCGCCAAAAGCGCGGCCGCCTTGCCGGTGATGCGCGCGCCGGTGGCGCCCAAGGGATGGCCCATGGCGATCCCGCCGCCGTCGAGATTGGCCTTCTTCTCGTCGATGCCGAGCTCGCGCATGCAGGCGATGGCTTGCGAGGCGAAGGCCTCGTTGATCTCGATGATGTCGATGTCCTTGATGGCAAGCCCCGCGCGCTTCAGCGCCTTCTGCGTCGCCGGCACCGGGCCGATGCCCATGATCTCCGGCGCGCAGCCCGCAACCGCGATGCTCTTGAGCCGCGCCAGCACCGGCAGCCGGTTGCGCCCGGCGTAGTCCTCGGTGCAGACCAGCACCGCCGCGGCGCCGTCGGTGAGCGGCGAGGACGTGCCGGCGGTCACCGTGCCGTCGGCGTCGAAGGCCGGCGCCAGGCCCGACAGCGTCTCCTGCGAGGTGTCCGGGCGGATGCAGCCGTCCTGGTCGACGATGCCGTCCTTGGCCTTGACCGGCACGATCTCGTCCTTGAACCTGCCGGCGGCCTGCGCGGCGGCCGCCTTTTGATGGCTCTTCACGGCGAACTCCTGCTGATCGGCGCGCGTCACCTGGTATTTGCGCGCGACGTTCTCGGCGGTCTGGCCCATCGAGATGTACGCCTGCGGATACTCCTTGGCGAGGCCGGGATGCGGCGAGGGATTGAAGCCGGTCATCGGCACACGGGTCATGGATTCGACGCCGGCGCAGATGAAGGCCTCGCCGGCATCGAGCTGGATCGAACCCGCCGCGATGTGGATCGCCTGCATCGAGGAGCCGCAGAAACGGTTGACCGTGGCGCCGGCGACGTTGAGTGGCAGATGCGCGAGGAAGCCCGCGATGCGGCCGATATTGAGCCCCTGCTCGCCTTCGGGGATGGCGCAGCCCACGATCACGTCCTCGATCTCCTTGGGATTGATCTTGCTGCGCTCGACCAGAGCCGCGATGACCTGCGCCGCCAGCTCGTCGGGCCGCACCCGGGCGAGCGCGCCTTTCTTGGCGAAATGGAAGGGCGAGCGGACAAAGCCCGCGATGACGACGTTCTTCATGACGCTCCTTTCCGGCCGGCCGAGCTTCGCCGGGCTTCCTTCCTGCGGATGGTGTCCTCGATATGGGCGCCGATCTCGCGCAGCTCCCGCAGCGTCAGCGCGATCTCCTGCTGCTGGCGCTCGAGCTCGGCGATGCGGGCGCGGCCTTTGGACAGCGTCGCGCGAAGCTGCTCCAAATGGTCGCGGTCGACATCGTAGAGATCGAGAAGCTCCTTGATGTCGGCGAGCGCGAAGCCCAGACGCTTGCCGCGCAGGATGAGCTGGAGCCGCGCCCGCTCGCGCAGCGAATAGACGCGGTTGCCGCCGATGCGCCGCGGCGCCAGCAGCCCGTGATCCTCGTAGAAGCGGATGGCGCGCGGCGAGACGCCGAACTCGCTCGCAAGGTCGCCGATGGCGTAAAGCCGGCGCGCATCGTGCGGCTCATCGGTGATCGGGACGCGCCGGCCGGACGCGGATATATCCTTTACGTCAACCATCTGACGTTAACGTAAGGTCCTCCTCGGGCAACTGTCCAGCGAAAATTTCAGCTTCGGGCGCGGGCGCTTGCCGTCCGGACCAAGGGACGAGCGACGCTCAGGTTCCCCGGCAGCCGCGGCTGATCTCTTCCAAAGCGGCGGCGTCGCGGATGATGATCCAGCCTTCCTCGAGCTGGATGACGCCGCGGCGGTTCCATTCCCTGAGGCAGCGATTGACGCTTTCGCGGGTGCCGCCGATCATGGTGCCAAGCTCGCGCTGCGACAGCGCCAACTTGGCCCGCGGAGCACCGCCGCCGACGCGCAGCAGCGCCTTGGCAAGACGCGTCGGCAGGCCGAGAAATGCGATCTCGCCGATCTGCTCGTCGGTGCGGCGCAGCCGCTCGCACAGCACCTCGAGCAGCTTGATGGCGACGACGGGATAGCGCTCGAGCACCGCGAGCATGTCGCGGCGCTCGACCACCAGCAGGTCACAATTGGTGAGCGCGACGGCGTCGGCGCTGCGCTCGCGGCCGTCGAGCAGCGCCATCTCGCCGAACACCTCGCCGCTGCCGAGATCGGCGAGCACGATCTCCTTGCCGTCGGAGGAGGGAGCGGTGATGCGCACCGTGCCGGCGAGCACGGCCATCATGCTCTGGCCGGGCGAGGCGACGCGGAAGACGACCTCGCCGGCGGCAAAGCGCCGGCGGTGCGCGCGCCCCGCTAGAAGCCGCAGTGCCGCCTCGTCGATGCCGGCAAAAAGCGAGCACCGCCGCAGCAGGCGGCTGGCATCCTCGCGCGATGTCTCCGGCGAATTCGGCAAGCAAAGACCCCTTTAAATCATTCTTGCACTGCAGCAGCGACCTCGTCCAGTGCCGCCGTTCGGCTCAGGCCGGCGTGCCAGCGGCGCGGCGCGCCTCCTCCTCCATCAGCGCCTTCTTCGACGGCTTGCCGATCAGCGTCTTTGGCAGGCTCTCGCGGAACTCGAACAGCTTCGGCATCTCGATCGGTGACAGCCTGTCCCGGAGGAAGGCGCGCAGCTCCGCCTCCTCGAGCTTGGCGCCGGCCACCGGCGCGACATAGGCCTTCACCGTCTGGCCGCGATAGGGATCGGCGACCGAGATGACGATGCATTCGGCGACCTTGGGATGCTGGTAGATCGCCTCCTCGACGTTGCGCGGATAGATCTTGTAGCCACCGGCGATGATGATGTCCTTGAGGCGGTCGACGAGAAAGAGATAGCCATCCGGGTCAAGATAGCCGACATCCCCGGTGCGCAGCCTTCCCTCGTTCAGCACCTCGAGGGTCGCCTGGGGCTTGCGCCAATATCCCGCCATCACCTGGGGCCCGCGCACCATAACCTCGCCGCGCTCGCCCTGGGGCGCCAGTCGCGTCGGATCGTCGAGCGCGGCGATCTCGATGATGGTGCCCGGCATGGGCAGCCCGACCGAGCCCGGCTTGTTGACACCGCGCAGCGGATTGCAGGTGGCCACCGGCGAGGTCTCCGACAGGCCGTAGCCCTCGACCACGGTGCAGCCCGTCACCGCTTCGAATTTGTGCTTGACCTCCACCGGCAGGGGCGCGCCACCGGAGAGGCAGGATTTGATCGAGGTGAGATCGACCGTCGCGGCGGCGGGATTGGTATAGATCGCAGTGAAGAGCGTCGGCACACCGGGCATGGTGGTGGGACGCTTGCGGCGGATGGCTGCGACCAGCATCTTGATCTCGAAGCGCGGCAGCAGAATGAGCTCGGCGCCCGCCGCGATCCCGAAATTCATCGCCACGGTCATGGCGAAGACATGGAAGAAAGGCAGCACCGCCAGGATGCGCTCACGGCCGGGCTCAACATCGGGGAACCAGGCGAGGCATTGGCGTGCATTGGCGACGAGATTGCGGTGGGTCAGCATCGCGCCCTTGGGCACGCCCGTGGTGCCGCCGGTATATTGCAGGACGGCGAGGTCGCGCGCGGGCTCGATCGGCGCCGGCGAGAACGCGCCGTCATCGGCGGTGAGATCGGCGAAGGTGAGATGCGCGTCGTCGCGCGGCGGACGGGCCGTGTCGGCGCGCTTCAGCAGGCGATAAAGCACGCTCTTGGCGAAGGGCAGAATGTCGGCCATCGGGCAGAGCACGATCTTGCGGATGCCGCAGGGGCCGAGCAGCGGCGCCAGCAGGGCGTAATGCGCCTTGAGGTCGAGCGTCAGCATCACCTCGACCCCGGCATCCTCGACGAGATGGCGGACCTCCGGCGGCGCATAAAGCGGGTTGAGATTCACCACCGTACCGCCGAGGGCGAGGATGGCGTAATA
>JASHRZ010000139.1 GCA_030037055.1 Alphaproteobacteria bacterium | reverse complement strand
GCATCAAGGAGGGGCTCCAGGACAGGCTCTATCTCGGCAATCTCGAGGCAAGCCGTGATTGGGGTTTTGCCGGCGATTACGTCGAGGCGATGTGGCTCATGCTGCAGCAATCGCAACCCGACGATTACGTCGTCGCCACCGGCGAGACGCACCGCGTGCGCGACCTCGTCGAACTTGCCTTTGCCGAGGTCGGGCTGAACTGGTCGGACTATGTCGAGATCGATCGACGATACCTGCGCCCGACGGAAGTGGACGTGCTGCAAGGCGATGCATCGAAAGCGCGCGACATGCTCGGCTGGACGCCGAAAGTGGGATTCCGCGAGCTGATCAAGATGATGATCGCGCACGACCTCGATCTCGCGCGGCGGGACCGTACGCTGAAGCAGGCGGGCTATGAAATAGCCGCGCGCGGCGCGGCATCGCCGGCCACCGGCTGATCCCTCAACGCGCCCGGAAGGGCATCGATCATCTTCGCACGACGCGGGCGGTGCTTTTTTTGCAAGCCGGCCGGCGGACAAGAAGGTTCGGCGATGCCTCACCGCAGCAAGCCTGAAACGGGGCCGCCGCTCCTTTAACGAAGCCGTTCCGCCGCGGAACCGCGCGCCGAAACGCGGAACGCGGCGGCAGCGAAGGCCGCAAGGGATGCTGGTCACGCGACCTTGATGGTCGCTTGATCGCTATCGGACGGTGGGCTTGCGCAGATCCTGGATCGCCACGATCACGCGCAGCCACATATCGGCTCCGGCCAGATTTCCCGACTGTTGCATCTCCGAGGCCATGTCGCGCGCCAGCGACACGGCGGCCTCCCCGTGACGTTCGAGCCAAAGCCGAGCGAGGCGCAGCACCTCATCGTCGGAGGCTTGCATGAGCGAAGAATACCAGAGCGGAACGCGCTATCCATGGGCTTCTTGCGCGCGGAGCGCAGCCCCATGGCGATTTTCGCGCCGAGCCGCGATACTTGCCGGGGCCTGCCGGCGGGAGGTCGCGATGACGATGACGCGGGAGACGCTCGAGGCGAGCGCGCTGCGGAGCGCGATGGCGGCGCGCCGCTCTATCCGCTCCTATGCGTCCGAAGCGGTGCCGGCGCAGGTGGTCGACCGCCTGCTGCAGGCGGCGATCCTGGCGCCGTCGGCACATAATCGCCAGCCCTGGCGCTTCGTCGTTCTGCGCGCGCCGGAAACCAGGGCGAAGCTCGCGCGCGCCATGGGCGAGCGCTTGGCCGCGCACCGTATGCGGGACGGCGACGCCGCCGACGCCATCGCCCGCGACGTCGCCCGTTCCTTCGCCCGCATTACTGGCGCGCCAATCGCCATCCTGGTCTGCCTCAGCCTCGCCGAGATGGACGTCTATCCCGACGCGCCGCGCGCCCGGGCGGAGTTCCTGATGGCGGTGCAGAGCACCGCCATGGCAGCGCAGAACCTGCTGCTCGCCGCCCATGCCGAGGGCTTCGCCGCCTGCTGGATGTGCGCGCCGCTGTTCTGCGGCGATGTCGTCGCCGCGGCGCTGACGCTGCCCGAGGCCTGGCAGCCGCAAGGGCTCATCACGCTGGGTCGCGCCGCCGCCGCCGGCAAGGAGCGCGGCCGCAAGCCGCTCGGCGAGGTCGTCATCGAGCGCTGACGGCGGAGGTTGCGGCTTACGGCGTCGATGGTTCCGGACTATGCTAGCCTCGATCGCCGGTAAAGGCGGAGCGCCAAGCATCCGCTGGCTAGGGAGGGACCAATGACCGAAGGGTTTACCATCGCCAATTTCCGCCATGTCGCGAAGGGCCTGCAGGAAGGCCAGTTCGCGGTCGGCGAGCGCAAGAAGGCGATGGGGCTGGCCGATCTCGACCCGATCTACAAGCAGCTGCTCGATCAGCCCGTCACCATGACCTTGGGTCTGATCGGCCCGGACGGCCGCGTCAACCTGACGCCGATGTGGTTCGACTACGAGGGCGACAAGGTGCTGGTGAATACCGCCTCTCATCGCAAGAAATGCGAGTGGATCCGCAGGAATCCGCGCCTGACCATACTGCTCGTCAACCCGAAGAATCCCTACCATTGGGTGCAGATCAAATGCACGGTGGAGAAGGAGATGCGCGAGTGGGAGGCCGGCGGCGACTACGTGACCAAGCAGCTCGACCGCATCTGGACGAAATACACCGGCAAGCCCGGTCCTTACGCCTTGCGCGATCCCGCGATCGACGAGAAGCGCGTTCTTTTCATCTGCCGCATCGATCGCATCGCCACCTTCGGCGTGCCCTAGGCTCGGCCTTCACCATCATGCGGCGGCGGGCGTGCGAGGGCAGGCGCGAGGCGGCATGACGGCGTCCGGACGCTCGGTCGCGGCGACCCTCGAGCGCGCCACACGCCTGCCGCTCGAGACGCTCATGACGGAGGCGGCGGCACTGCGCGATGCCGCCCATCCGCGGCTCGTCTCCTATTCGCGCAAGGTCTTCATCCCGCTCACCAAGCTGTGCCGCGACGTCTGCCATTACTGCACTTTTGCCGAGCGGCCGCGCGCGGGCGCGGCAGCCTATCTCGCGCCGGAGGAGGTGCTCGCCATCGCCCGCGCCGGCGCCGCCGCCGGCTGCCAGGAGGCTCTCTTCACGCTGGGGGACAAGCCGGAGCTGCGCTACCGCGCCGCCGCGGACGCGCTCGCCGCTCGTGGCTTTCGGAGCACTATCGCCTATCTCGCCGAAATGTGCCGCGCGGTTGCAAGCGAGACCGGGCTGCTGGCGCATGTCAATCCCGGCGTCATGACCGATGCCGATCTGGCGCTGCTGCGGCCGGTCTCGGTGTCGATGGGGCTGATGCTGGAAAGCGCCGCCGAGCGGCTGATGGCGCCGGGCGAGGTGCATCACGGCTCGCCCGACAAGCATCCGGCGGCGCGGCTGGAGTGCATCCGGCTCGCCGGCGAGCGACGTATTCCCTTCACCACCGGCATCCTTATCGGCATCGGCGAAACGCGCGCCGAGCGCATCGAGGCGCTGCTGCGGATCGATGAGCTGCATCGCCGCCACGGCCACATCCAGGAAGTCATCATCCAGAATTTCCGCGCCAAGCCCGGCACCCGCGCCAGCGCGGCGCCCGAGCCCGGTCTCGAGGAGCTGCTCTGGACCATCGCCGTGGCGCGGCTGATCTACGGCCCCGCCATGAACATCCAGGCGCCGCCAAACCTCTCGCCCGCTGCGTATCCCGCCCTGATCCGTGCCGGGCTCAACGATTGGGGCGGCGTCTCGCCGGTGACGCCAGACCACGTCAATCCCGAAGCGCCCTGGCCGGAGACGACGGCGCTTGCCGCAGCGACGGCCGCGGAAGGAAAGATCCTGGTCGAGCGCCTGGCGATTTACCCGGCCTATGTCGCCGCAGCAGAGCGCTGGGTCGACGCGGCGCTGCGGCCGCGCCTCCTCGAGGCAGCGGATACGGCGGGCTATGCGCGGCTCGACCGCTGGTCGCCGGGGCTGGCGGTGGCGGCGGGCCCTTGGGCCGCCGCGCTCGCCCCTGAGGTCGACGGCACGGTCAGGCGTCTGGTAGCGCGCGCCGGAGCCGGCGAGCCTCTCGCCGAGAGTGACCTTGCCGCGCTCTTTGCCGTGCGCGATCGCGATTTCCGCTACGTCATCGCCGCTGCCGACGCGCTGCGCCGCGAGGTCGCCGGCGATACCGTGCGCTACGTCGTCAACCGCAACATCAACTATACGAATATCTGCTATTTCCGCTGCCGCTTCTGCGCCTTCTCCAAAGGCAAGACCAGCGATGCGCTGCGCGGGACGCCCTACGATCTCGCGCTCGAGGAGGTGGTGCGCCGCGCGCGCGAGGCCTGGGCGCGGGGCGCCACCGAGGTCTGTCTCCAGGGCGGCATCCATCCCGATTACACCGGTGCCACCTACTTGGCACTGTGTCGCGCCATCAAGGCGGCGGTGCCGGCGATGCACCTCCACGCCTTCTCGCCGCTCGAGATCCGCCAGGGTGCGGCGACGCTCGGCATCGGCATCGCCGAGTTCCTGAGCGAGCTCAAATCGGCCGGGCTCGGCAGCCTGCCCGGAACCGCAGCCGAGGTGCTCGACGATCCCGTGCGCGCCGTCATCTGTCCCGACAAGCTCACCGCGGTCGAATGGCTGGAGGTTGTCGCCACCGCGCATCGCGTCGGGCTGGCCACCACGGCGACGATCATGTTCGGCCATGTCGAGGACGCGTTCTCCTGGGCGCGCCATCTGCGGCGCCTGCGCGACCTGCAGGAGCGGACCGGCGGGTTCACCGAGTTCGTGCCGCTGCCTTTCGTGCCGCTGGAGGCGCCGCTCTATCTCAAGGGCGGCGCGCGGCGCGGCCCGACCCTGCGGGAGGCGGTGCTGATGCATGCGGTGGCGCGGCTCGCGCTCCATCCCGCACTGCCCAACATCCAGACCTCCTGGGTCAAGATGGGGGTGGACGGGGTCAAGCTCTGCCTCGAGGCGGGCGCCAATGATCTCGGCGGCACGCTCATGAACGAGAGCATCTCGCGCGCCGCCGGCACGCAGCACGGCCAGGAGCTGCCGCCCGAGCAGATGCAGGAGATCATCGCGGCAATCGGCCGCCGCGCCGAACAGCGAGACACGCTCTACCGCCCGGCATTGCCGGAGCGCGTGGCCGCGGCAGAATCAGCAGCGCCGCTGGCGCCTGTCATCGAGACGCCGGTCGGCGATCCCCGCGCGCTCTCGCGGCTTGTCGTGAGAACCGCATGAAAGAGCCCCGCTGATGAAGCCGACCATCGCCATCCTCGGCGGCACCGGTCCGCAGGGGCGCGGCTTGGCGCTGCGCTGGGCCGTGGCCGGCCACGCCATCCTCATCGGCTCGCGCGATCCGCTTCGCGCGGAGGCAACCGCCACAGCGCTGCGCGAGCGGAATCCGGGCTCGGCGGCGAGCGGCATGGACAACCGCGCCGCCGCCGAGCAAGGCGAGATCGTCGTGCTCACCGTGCCCTATAAGGCGCATCGCGCCACGCTCGAAAGCATAGCCGACGCCTTGCGCGGCAAGATCCTGGTCGACGTCACGGTACCGCTGATGCCGCCCCAGGTGGCGCGCGTCCAGCTGCCGCCGGAAGGCTCGGCGGCGGCGGCGGCGCAGCGTCTGCTGGGGCCCGAGGTCAAGGTGGTCTCGGCCTTCCAGAACGTCTCCGCGCATCTGCTTGAGAGGGAGAGGTCGGCGATCGATTGCGACGTGCTGGTCTGCGGCGACAACAAGGCGGCGCGCGACGTCGTCATCGAGCTCGCGCGGGAAGCGGGGATGCGCGGCGTCCACGGCGGCGCTCTGGCGAACTCGGCGGCGGCCGAGGCGCTGACCTCGGTGCTCATCTTCATCAACCGGCGCTACGGCCTGACGACCTCCGGCATCCGCATCACCGGCCTTCCGGAGGGCTGATCGGTGGCGATTCCGGCCGTGCTAAGCCTGACCGCGCTTCCGGGCATTCCCACCGTCGTCGCCGGCGCCGATCTCGCGCGCCTCATCCTTGATGCGGCCGAGCGCGGCGGCATCGCGCTCGTGGAGGGCGATATCCTGATCCTGGCGCAAAAGATCGTCTCCAAAGCGGAAGGCCGCCGCGTCCGTCTTGCCGATGTCTCGCCATCGGGGCGGGCAAGGGACCTCGCGCGCACCGTCGAAAAGGATCCGCGGCTGGTCGAGCTCATTCTGCAGGAATCTGAGGAGGTGCTGCGCGCGCGGCCCGGCGTGCTCGTCGTCGTCCATCGCCTGGGATTCGTGCTGGCGAATGCCGGGATCGACGCCTCAAACGTCGCGGACGA
>JASHRZ010000138.1 GCA_030037055.1 Alphaproteobacteria bacterium | reverse complement strand
CGCGCCGGGCCTGCCGCCCGAGCCCGACAGCACCGCGCCCGCAAGCTCGCCGCCGCGCTCGCTGATGACCTGTTGCGCCATGAACGAGCCCATGGAATGGCCCAGCAGCACCACCGGCAGGCCCGGATGATCGGCCTCGATGCGGCGATGGAGCGCGCCGAGATCGTCGAGGCAGCGCCGCCAGCCGTCACGCTCCGCGAAGAAGCCGAGATCGTCGGCACTGCGCGCGGTGCGGCCATGGCCGCGGTGGTCGTCGGCATAGACGGCATAGCCCGCCCCGGTCAGCGCCTGGGCGAGCCGCGCATAGCGGCCGCCATGCTCGGCGAGGCCATGGGCGATCTGTACGACGGCCTTGGCCGGGCCGTCCGGCAGCCAGACATGGACGAAAAGCGCCGCGCCGTCCGCCGCGGCGAGGGTGAGGCTTGCGCTGCGCACCGCCTGCGGGCCCGGCGCGGCCTAATACATGTGCTGGCCGCCATTGATCGACATGGTCGATCCCGTGATGAAACCGCCCTCGTCGGAGACCAGGAACAGCACGCCGCGGGCGACCTCCTCGGCGCGGCCAAGACGCCCCACCGGAATGCGCGCGACGATCTTGTCGAGCACGGGCTGCGGCACGGCGCGAACCATCTCGGTGTCGATATAGCCTGGCGCGATCGTGTTCACCGTCACGCCGCGGCTCGCGCCCTCCTGGGCGAGCGCCTTGGTGAAGCCGTGGATGCCGGATTTGGCGGCGGCGTAATTCACCTGGCCGTACTGCCCGGCCTGGCCGTTGATCGAGCCGATGTTGACGATGCGGCCGAAACCGCGCTCGCGCATGCCCTCGATGACGAGGCGGCACATGTTGAAGCAGGAGGTGAGGTTGGTGGCGATCACCTGACCCCACTGCTCCGTCGTCATCTTGTGCAGCGGCACGTCGCGGGTGATCCCGGCGTTGTTGATCAGGATATCGATCGGGCCGAGATCCTGCTCGATGCGCTTGACTCCGGGCT
This sequence comes from Alphaproteobacteria bacterium, assembly GCA_030037055.1. GTDB lineage: Bacteria > Pseudomonadota > Alphaproteobacteria > ATCC43930 > CGMCC-115725 > DAHUYF01. The sequence goes on along the minus strand of JASHRZ010000138.1, from coordinate 3,656 downwards.
CGCAGGATTTGAAATCGGCGACGTCGAATTTGTAGGCGGCGATTCCGGTCTCCTCCGTGAAGCGCCGCGCGGCTTCGTCATTGCCGACGTAGTTGGCAGCCACCTTGCAGCCGGTTCCCTTGAGCGCCACCGAGATCGCGTGCCCGATGCCGCGCGTTCCGCCCGTCACCACCGCTACCCGTGCCATGGTTTCCTCCCTTGTCGTTGCCGGCGGCCGCCGCGGTTTGGACCGTCGCGTCTTCCGCGGGCGCGTTCACCCGCCGCAAACCGCCGTAGCCGACGCGCTCATCCCCGCTCGACGCACATCGCAATTCCCATGCCGCCGCCGATGCAGAGCGTCGCCAGGCCGCGCTTGGCGCCGCGCTTCTCCAGCTCGTGCAGCAGCGTCACCAGTACGCGCGTGCCCGAAGCGCCGATGGGATGGCCGAGCGCGATGGCGCCGCCGTTCACGTTCACCTTCTCGGGATCCCAGCCCATGTCCCTGTTGACCGCGCAGGCCTGCGCGGCAAAGGCCTCATTGGCCTCGATGAGATCGAGATCCTCGACCTTCCAGCCGGCACGCTTCAGGGCGAGCCGGCTCGCTGGGATTGGCCCCACGCCCATCACCGCCGGATCGACCCCCGCCGTCGCCCAGGAAACGATGCGTGCCAGCGGCTTCGTGCCGCGGCGCTGGGCCTCCTCGGCGGTCATCAGCACCACCGCCGCGGCGCCGTCATTGATGCCCGACGCGTTGCCGGCGGTGACGGTGCCGTTCTTGTCGAAGGCGGGACGCAGCTTCGCCAGCACCTCGACGGTGGTGCCGTGCTTGGGATACTCGTCGGCCTCGACCAGCACGTCGCCTTTGCGTCCGGCGATCTTCACCGCCACGATCTCCTCCTTGAAGCGGCCCGCTTTCTGCGCCGCCTCGGCGCGCGCCTGCGAGCGCTGCGCCAGCTGATCCTGCTGCTCGCGCGTGATCTGCCAGCGCTGCGCCACGTTCTCGGCGGTGTTGCCCATGTGATAGCCGTTGAAGACGTCCCAGAGTCCGTCCTTGATCATGGTATCGACGAGATCGGCATCGCCCATCTTGACGCCGCTGCGCAGATGGATGCAGTGCGGCGCGCGGCTCATGCTTTCATGGCCGCCGGCGACGACGATGGCGCTGTCGCCGGCGCGGATTGCCTGGGATCCCAGCGCAACGCTGCGCAGGCCGGAGCCGCAGACCTGGTTCACCGTGTAGGCAGTAGCCTCGACCGGGATGCCGGCGCCGATGGCGGCCTGGCGCGCCGGGTTCATGCCCTCGCCGGCGGCGAGGATCTGGCCCATGATGACCTCGCTGACTTCCTTGGCGTCGACATTGGCGCGCCGCATCGCCTCGGCTATGACCGTCTGGCCGAGGTAATGCGCGGGGACGGAGCTCAGGCTGCCGTTGAAGGAGCCGATCGGGGTACGCACGGCGCTAGCAATGACGATTTCGCTCATCGGGAGATCCTCGTGCTGAAGGCTCGCTAATCTCTCTTAGATAGACCTCCGCGGCGGGTTTGGGAACCCGCGTCGCAGCTCCGCCCAATTTTTAACGGTCAGACTAGCGCCGCCACGGGTGGACGATTTGACCTGGATCAAGCGCGCCGCCGCCTGCCGCTCCGCCGCGGCCTGGGCGCGGCGTGGTCGAGCAGCCACCGCGCCAGAGGCCGCCACACCGCCCCCGGCGCCTCGCGCGCTACCATCATGCCGATATGGCCGAGCGGCGCGGTCAGCCGCTCCGCCGCCGGCAGCAGCTCGAGGAGCGCTTCGGCGGTCCGGGGCGGAACGATTCGGTCATTTGCGGGGGCCACCACTAGGCTCGGCCGTTCAACGCGTTGCGGCAGCACCGCCCTGCCGGCGACGCGCCAGCGCCCGCGGCCGGGGGTATTGGCGCCATACCAGCCCGCAAGGCATTCCTGCGCCACCGGCAAGGCCAGCGGCACGCCGTCATTGAGCCAATCCTCGACTGCGACGAAATCACGCTCCTCGCCGCTGCCCGGCGCCAGCCCGGCGAAGCGCGAAAATTTGCGCAGCGCCAGCAGCGGATCGAGGGCGGCAAACAGCATCTGCAGCATGTCGACGGGAACCTCGCCCAAGGCGGCGAAGCTCTGCGTCAGCGGTGCCGCAATCTCGCCCAGCAGCCGAGCCCAGCCGGCGCGCTCGGCGTGAAAGTCCCAGGGGCTCGCCAGCAGCGCCAGCGAGCCGACCAGGTCGGGCCGGCGGTCGGCCAAGGCGAGTGCCAGCAGCCCACCCATGCAATAACCGAGCACCGCGACTGGCGTGCCCTCGGCGGCGGCGGCCGCCGCCGCCTCCAGCCGGCCGGCGATGTAGTCGGTGAGGTTGAAGCCGCGCTCGAGCGCAGCAGGCCGACCCCAATCGACCAGCAGCGGCCGCAGCCCCTCGCCGGCGAGAAAGCGCAGCAAGCTCTTGCCCTCGGCGAGATCGAGGATATAGGCGCGGTTGATCAAGGAGGGCACCACCAGCACCGGCGCCCCGCCGCCGGCGCCGTAGTCGAGGAGCCGGGTCGAGCCGTCCTGCCATGGCACCGGCGGGTCGTCGAGCGCGCGGCGGTAGGGATGGTGGCGATAGCGCTCGAGACCGCTCAGGAAGCTGGCGCTGCGCTCGCGCAGCTCGGCATCGACGGCGGCGGCGAAGGCCTCAGCGGCGACGGGCGCGAGGCTTCGGCGCAGTGCGCTTGCCTCCGGCAGGAGCTCCGGCCTCCAGGGCAGCAAGCCGGCCCTCAACAGCGGCAAGACGGCGCGCGAACTCGTCCAGAGCATCGCGGCGCTGGCGAGATGGAGCGGCAGCGGCCGCGGCCCCTGGCGGAGCGCGGTCATAGGCGGGCGCCGCGAAAGGCGCCGGCCAGTTCGCGGGCGCCAGCCCGGCGAGCAGCCGGGCAAGGCTCTCGGCGAGGTCGGGGTCGGCCGCCATGGCGATCAGCTGCTCCTGCCACAGGTCGAGATACCTCTTGGCCAGGCTCGCGAGGTCCGGCGGTTCCGCCATGGCGCGGAGTATATCGGCGCACCGGCGCAAATTCCAGGGACGGCGGCGATCATTCGCCGTTGAGCATCGCGACGAGAATGTTGCTATGCTGCTTTTTTAGGCCATGGCCGCACCGGGCGGATGCGGAAAGGAAGCAGGACATGAACGAGCAGGGCAGGGCGCAAACGCCCCCGGTGGTCATCAAGAAATACGCCAACCGCCGGCTCTACAACACGGCGACGAGCAGCTACGTCACGCTCGAAGACCTCTCGCACATGGTCAAGGACGGCCGCGATTTCGTCGTCTACGACGCCAAGACGGGCGAGGAGATCACCCGCGCTGTGCTGACGCAGATCATCGTCGAAGAGGAGCAGAAGGGGCAGAATTTGCTGCCGATCAGTTTCCTGCGCCAGCTCATCAGCCTCTATGGCGACAGCATGCAGTGGCTAGTGCCGCGCTATCTCGAGCACGCCATGACCGCCTTCGCGCGCAACCAGGAGCAGATGCGCAAGAACCTGCAGGAGACATTCGGCGGTCTCTTTCCCTTCGGTCCGCTCGAAGAGATGGGCAAGCAGAACCTGGCGCTGTTCGAGAAGACGATGAAGATGTTCTCGCCCTTCCCCGCCGCAACCGGCGCGGCGCCGCGACCGGCAGAGAAGCCGGCCGAGGCG
>JASHRZ010000137.1 GCA_030037055.1 Alphaproteobacteria bacterium | reverse complement strand
TTTCCCCAACGGTCCTTTCGCCTGAGAGTTTCCGGGGCGGTTGCTCCTTCGGCGCCGGGGCGGATCCCGGTCTCTCCCATCGGGGTGCGACGGCAGGCCATCACCTTAACCGGTATTCTTCGCGGGAACAAGCGTGGGCCGGAGGATCTACTGCCGCTCGCGGTTGAGGTCGAGCTGCTGCTGGCTGACTTGCAGGCCGACGATCACGGCGTAGGTGTCGCCGGTGGAGACATTCTTCAGCGGCAGGTGCTCCGTGATCTCGTCGAGCACGCGCATCTGCTTCTGCCGCGGCGCGAATTCGACGCGCAACGCGAAGTTCTGCTTCGCCAGGATGGTCTCCCGCACGTCGGCGATAGCGACGAAATAGGTGAAATCGCCCTGGCGAAAATCGGGATCGTTTCGCACCGCCAGGAAGCTCAGCAGCGTCGTGATGCGCAGGCCCCCGACCTCGGCGCGGCAATTGGACTTCACGTCGATAAGCTTGACGCCGAAGGAAATGTCTTCGGGTTTGTTGCTGGGGCTCACGCCCGGGCGGTACACGGTGTAGCTGTCGAGGTTGGGCGCCATGAAGGCGGTCGGGCAGGTGAGCTTCTTGGTGCTCTTGCGGTCGCCCGAGCAGCCGGCCGCGGCTAGCGCGAGCAGGCAGAATAGGACGGCGCTGCACCGGAACGAGCGCATCACGCGAGGGTGTGCGAGCCGTCGCAGACGGGCTTGGCGCCGCTACGCTTGCAGCCGCACAGCCGGAGTTCGCTGTCCTCGGCGACACTGAACGGCTTCGGCATCGCGCCGCTGCCGCGATGCGAGCCGTCGCACAGCGGCTGCGTCCCGCTCGGGCCGCAGGCGCACCACCAGTATTGCCGGCCGGCCTCCGCCGCGAGGATATAGGGGCTCTTGCGCGCCGCCCGTCCTCCGCCCATCCCCCTCTTCCCCCGGCTTCCTCGGTGTACTAACGTGGCGCCGTCGACGCCGGATGGCCGCCGCAGGCTCGAAACGCGCCGAACTTTATTCGACCGTCGAGCGCCGCACAAGGGCTCCAGGACGCCGGGAATCCGGTGCGGCCGGCTTCGCAGGGACCATGGACATGATCAAAGCGCCGCTGACCATCCTGCTCGCCGGTCCGCGCGGCTTCTGCGCCGGGGTCGAGCGCGCGGTGCAGATCGTCGAGCGCAGCCTCGAGCGCTTCGGCGCGCCGGTCTATGTCCGCCACGAGATCGTGCACAACCGCTTCGTCGTCGAGGCGCTGGAGCGCAAAGGCGCGGTCTTCGTCGAGGAGCTCGCCGCCGTGCCCGAAGGCGCGGCGGTGGTTTTCTCGGCCCATGGCGTGCCCAAGGAGGTGACCGCGGAGGCCGGGCGCCGGCGTCTCGTCTCCGTCGACGCGACCTGCCCGCTCGTGAGTAAGGTGCATCGCGAGGCCGAGCGCCATTTCGCCCAAGGGCGCCGCATCGTCCTTGTCGGCCATGTCGGCCATCCCGAGGTCATCGGCACCATGGGACAGCTGCCGGCGGGCGCGGTGCTGCTGGTCGAAACCCCCGAGGGGGTGGCGAGCCTCGAACTCGACCCCGGGGAGGAGATCGCCTACCTCACGCAGACGACGCTCTCGATCGACGATGCGCAAAACGTCATCGCCGCGCTCCGGGCGCGCTTTCCGCGCATTCACGAGCCCAAGCACGAGGACATCTGCTATGCGACCACCAACCGGCAGCAGGCGGTGAAGGCGATCGCGCGGCGCGCCGACCGGCTGCTGGTGGTGGGCGCGCCCAATTCCTCGAACTCGCTCCGGCTCGTCGAGGTGGCGCAGAAAAGCGGCTGCCGCAAGGCGGCGCTGATCGGCCGCGCCTGCGACATCGACTGGGCGTTTCTCTCGGGCTGCGAGCGCCTCGGCCTTACCGCCGGTGCCTCGGCGCCCGAGGCGCTGGTCGAGGAAGTGGTCGAGGCCTGCCGCTGGCGCTACGAGGTGGCGATCGAGGAAGTCGCCGTCACCCGCGAGGAAGTGCGCTTCAACCTGCCGCGCTTGCTCTGCGCGTGAGCAGCTGACTCGGCCATGGCCGTCTACACCGACGTTCCAGACGAGGAGCTGCGTGCCTTCGTGGCCGATTATGCGATCGGCGAGGTGATCTCCTGCAAGGGCATCGCCGAAGGCGTCGAGAACTCGAATTTCCTGCTGCGCACGGAAGCCGGCACCTACATCCTGACGCTCTACGAGAAGCGGGTCACGCCGGCCGAGCTGCCTTTCTTCATCGCGCTGATGGAGCATCTGGCAGCGCGCGGCATCGCCTGCCCGACACCGGTGAAGGCGAGGGACGCCCGGGCGCTGCGAATGCTCTGCGGCCGGCCGGCGGCGATCGTCACCTTCCTCGACGGCATGTGGCCGCGCCGCATCCGTCCCTTGCATTGCGCCGGCGTCGGCGGCGCGCTGGCGCAGCTCCATCTCGCCGGCACCAGCTTTGCGCTGCGCCGCCCCAACAACCTCTCCATCGCCGGCTGGCGGAGCTTGTTCGAGGCCTGCCGCGCGCGCGCGCATGAGGTGAGCGCCGGCCTCGCCGAGGAGCTCGCCGCCGAGCTCGACACGCTCGAGCGAAGCTGGCCCAAGACTTTGCCGAC
>JASHRZ010000136.1 GCA_030037055.1 Alphaproteobacteria bacterium | reverse complement strand
CCCCCGCAAGCGCTCTTGCGCTTGTCGGGCGGCGGCGTCAGTGGTTGCGTGAGCAACCGCGAAAGCCGCACCGGGCCGACTGGCCAAGGACCACACCGCAGCTTTTCCTGACGCACCGGCCGGCTGCTGCTAGACTCTTCCGTCGAGGAGAGGCGGCATGATGCGCTGGCGGATCGGCGAGGTTACGGTGACCAAGATCGTCGAGCTCGAAGGGGTCGGCGGCACCCGCTTCATCCTGCCCCAGGCGACGCGCGAGGCGGTGCTGCCGATCGCCTGGCTCCAGCCGCATTTCGCCGATGCCGAAGGCCGGCTCAAGATGAGCATCCACGCCCTGGTGGTGGAGACCCGGGACCGCCGTGTCATCGTCGACACCTGCATCGGCAACGACAAGCAGCAGCGCGCCCGGCCCGCCTGGAACGGGTTGCAGACCGGGTTTCTCGCCGATCTCGCGCTCGCGGGATATCCGCGCGACACCATCGACACCGTGCTCTGCACCCATCTCCATGTCGATCACGTCGGCTGGAACACCATGCTGGTCGGTGGTCGCTGGGTTCCGACATTTCCCCATGCGCGCTATCTCATGGGCCGCGTGGAGTTCGAGCATTGGCGCGTGCAGCGCGAGGATGCGGGCCACCGCGCCGTCTTCGCCGATTCCGTGGCGCCGGTCTTCGATGACGGCCTCGTCGATCTCGTCGAAACCGATTACCGCATCTGCGACGAGCTCAAACTGGTGCCGACGCTCGGCCACACGCCGGGCCATGTCAGCCTCAGCATCGTCTCGCGCGGCGAGGCGGCGCTGATCACCGGCGACTTCCTCCACCACCCCTGCCAGATGGCGCGGCCCGACTGGTCGTCCTCGGCCGATCACGATCCCGACCTCGCGCAGGCGACGCGGCGCGAGATGTTCGAAGCGCTCGCCGGCACCAAGGTGCTGGTCATCGGCACGCATTTCGCCGGCGCCACCGCCGGCCGCGTGCGGCGCGACGGCGATGCCTATCGCCTCGCCGTGTAAGCCCCTGCCGGATTTTCGACGGGGGCATAGGACGGCGTCCTAGTCTCCTCCCCGCGGCGCCGGCCTCACCAGGCCAGCTCCAGGATCTCCAGAATGTCCTCGGGCGTCCGGATCGGCCGCGGATTGGCGCGCACCGGCGGGTCGTGCATGGTGTGCTCGGCGATGGGCCGGAGATCCTCGCGCCGGATGCCGACATCGCGCAGCCTTCCCGGCAGGCCGAGGCTGGCGACGAGGCTCGCCACCAGCTCGCTCGCCGGCCGCTCGGGGGCACCCATCAGCGCGCTCACCAGGCCCTGGCGCTCGGCGGTGACCGGGCGGTTCCAGGCGAGCGCCGCCGGCAGCGTCAGGCAAGACGTGATGCCGTGCGGGATGCCGTAGGAGCCGCCGAGCGTGTGGCCGATGGCGTGGCTCGCCGCGATTCCTACCCCCGAGGCGGCGCCGCTGATCGAAAGCCACATGCCGAGCTGTCCCTGAAGCCGCGGCTCCAGCGCCTCGGGCGCGCGCTGGATCGCCGGCAAGGCCCGGCTGAGCAGCCTGAGCGCCTCGGCGCCGGTGGCATCCGAATAGGGGTTGGTCTCGAGCATGCAGAGCCGCTCCACTGCGTGGTCGATCGCCTTCATGCCGGTTGAGAGCAGCAGCGTGAGCGGCGTCGCCAACGTCGCCGCCGGGTCGAGCATCACCGCTTGCGGCGCGAACAGCGCGTGGCCGTAAAGCTCCTTGACCCGCCGCCTTGTGTCGCTCACCCCGGCGATATAGGTGAACTCGGCGGCAGAATAGGTGGTGGGCACGGCGATCATGCGGATGGCGTGTTCGAGGCCGGGCGGCCGGCGGCTGGGATCGAGGCCGCGTGCGCCGCGAAAGGGGTCAAGCGCATCGACGTCGCTGAGCCCGTGCCACAGCGCCAGGAGCATCACCTTGGTGGCGTCGATCACCGAGCCGCCGCCCACCGCGACCAGTAGGTCCGCCCCGGCCGCCCGCGCCGCCTTGGCGCCGGCGATCACCGCCTCGCGCGGCGAATGCGCGCTAATGCCGGCATAGGTTCCAACATGGCGCCGCCCCAGCGCTGCGGCGATGGCGGCCGCGAGCCCGTCGGGGCCGTCGAGCGAGCGGGTGGTGGTAAGGAACACGCGCTCGCGTACCGAGCCTGCCGCCTCCTCGGCCACCGCTGTCGCGGCGGGCTTGCCGTAGATCACGCGCTCCTGCAGGAAATAGCGATGCGTGCCACTGAGCATGGGCGCCTCCCTCGCCAATGATGGTGCCCCAAATCCGGCAAAAGTCGAGCTGCGGCGACGTCGCAACCGCGTCTCGACAGAGCGCCGGCATCGGGCCTGCCGCCGAACCCGCCTGGATCCGCATTGGCTGGGTGGTGGCGAGCTCCAACTGGCCGGCCTTCCTCTTTGCCAAGCAGGGCATCGCCCGGCATCAGGGCGCAAGCTACCTGATGGAGGACGTGCATTTCTCCAGCACGCCGCAGATGATCACCGCGCTCGCCTCGGGCGATCTCGACATCGGCACGCTCGCCAATTCCTCCTTCGCGCTCGCCATCGAGAACGCGAAGATCGAGGACTTGCCGGTCATCGCCGACGATTTCTGGGAAGGCGGCCCGGCTACTACAGCGACGAGTACATGGTGCTGAAGGACGGCCCGATCCGTGCCGTCGCGGATCTCAAGGGCAAGGTGCTCGCTACCAACGGCACGGCAGCGCCGTCGACATCGCGCTGCGCGCGATGCTGCGGAAGGACGGCCTCGAGGATAAGCGGGACGTCGAGATCGTCCTGCCCAACATGAAGGCGGTGCTGAGCAAAAAGAAGGCCGACCTTATCTGCGCCGTGACGCCCTTCGCCCGGGATCCCGGACTGCGCGCGGTCGCACGCACCCTCTTCACCCAGAACGAGGCGGTCGGCAGGCCGCAGATGATCGTCTGGCGGCGCGCACCGGCTTCCTCGAGAAGAACCGTGCCGCGATGAGCGATTTCATGGCGGACGCGCTGCTTGCGCGGCATTTCTATCTCGACCCAGCCCGCCACAAGGAGGCGGTCGAGCTGGTTGCCACGGTGGCGCGCTTGCCGCCGGAGCGGCTCGCGGACCGGCTTTTCACCAAGAACGACTGCTACCGCAATCCCGATGGCCTGCCCGATCTCGACGCGCTACAGGCCGAGGTCGACCTGCAGCACCAGCGCGGCTTCCTGAAATCGAGCTTCGACGTCCGGAAATACGCCGATCTCGATCTTGCCCGCGCCGCGGTGGCCCAGGTCAATTAGGCGCCCTATGCGATGACGATCTCCTCGGGGCAGATGACGCACGCCCGGCGGCGCGGCTGCAAACCCGCTCTTCGCCTCAGCCGAAGGCCGGCGCGATGACGGCAAGACCCGCGCCGGCGACGATCAGCCGGAGCGCGAGCGCGATGACGAGGGACCGAGAGGGCATGACGGGCTTCCTGAAGTCGCTTGCGCCGGCTTCACCGAAGCGGCGGGGCTGCTGTTGGAGCTGAGATGCGGTCTACGGCTCCCTTGGACAATTGCCCCAAATAGAAAAACATTGTTTTCTGGCGGTGAACAATCACGGGACCGCGCATGGACCGCCTCACCAGCCTCGAGGTCTTCGTCAAGGTCGTGGAGCGAGAAAGCTTTGCCGCAGCGGCGCGCGAGATCGACATGTCGCCGGCAATGGTCAGCAAGCACATCCAGGCGCTGGAGGAGCGGCTGGGCGCGCGGCTGCTCAACCGCACGACCCGGCGGCTCAGCCTGACCGAGGTCGGGCGCGGCTATTTGGAGCGCGCCCGCCAGGTCCTGGCCGATCTCGAGGATGCCGATCGTGCCGCCAGCGACCTCCATGCGGCGCCGCGCGGCCTGCTCAAGGTGAATGCGCCGTTCTCCTTCGGCATTCGCCATGTCGGGCCGGCGGTCGCCGCCTATCTTGCGGCATATCCCGAGGTGAGCATCGATATCGGCCTCAATGACCGCTACATCGACCTTCTGGCCGAAGGCGTCGATCTGGCGCTGCGGATCGGCCGGCTCGCCGATTCCAGCCTGATCGCCCGCCGCCTGGCGCCAATCCGGCTGGTGGTCTGCGCCGCGCCCGCCTATCTCGAGCGCCACGGCGCGCCGCGCGTGCCCAAGGACCTCGCCGCGCATCGCTGCCTGCTCTACACCTATGCCGCGACCGCCGATGAGTGGCGCTTCACCGGCCCTGATGGCGAGGACGCGGTGGTCCGCGTCTCCGGCCGGCTCCTCGCCAATAGCGGGGACATCATCATGGCGGCGGCCCTGGAGGGGCTTGGCATTGCCCTGACGCCGACCTTCATCGCCGGCGAGCATGTCCAGGCGCGGAAGCTCGTCACCTTGCTGCCGGGCTACACCGCGCCCGAGGCCGCGCTCTACGCCGTCTATCCGCCTGGCCGCCATCTCTCGGCCAAGCTGCGCAGCTTTGTGGATTTCCTGGTCAGTCGCTTCGGCGAGGAGCCGGAATGGGATCGCTGGTGCCGGGAGATTCGGGAGCAGACGCGGTGATTGCTGGAGCGCGCGCCGCCGGCTACAAGATTGCAGGGTGCATCGCGGGGAGGAGATAACGCCATGGTTCAATTGGTTGATAGCATCGCCGAGCGCAACGAAGGGCTGGTCCTGCTGCTGGGGCGCCTGGGAATCGGCGTGCTCTATCTGCCGAGCGGCTTCAACAAAATGAGCGACTCCGCCCGCTTCGCAGGATATCTCGCGGCGCACGGCGTGCCGGAACCGGTCATCTTCTGGGTCTGGATCGCGGCGCTGATCGAGTTCTTCGGCGCGCTCGCCATCATCCTCGGCTTCCAGACGCGCGTGGCGGCGATTGTTCTCTGCCTCTTCACCATCGTTGCGGCGTTTATCGGGCATCCCTATTGGACGATCGGGGAAGCGGCCGCACGGATGCAGCAATACGTCCATTTCTGGAAGGATATCGCCATTGCCGGCGGGCTGCTCTGCCTCTTCGCCCGCGGCGCCGGGGCGCTCAGCTTCGAACGGAGCTAGCGCGCCGCTACTCCGCCAACGCCGGCATGATCTCGCGGGCGAAGGTCTGGAGAGCTGCCGGCGAGCGCGCGGGATCGACCAGCAGCACGTAGCCGACCCCGGAAGCGAGCCGTTTCAGCCGGTCGATGATCTCCGCCGGCGTGCCGAGCATCGTCGTTACAGCAGCACCAACGGCGGCCTGCTGCCGCGTCGGTGGAGCGCGATGCTGCCGGGATCGATGCCGGTCGCGGCCATGTCGGGCGCTCCCTCAGAGCGGCGTGGCGACGGTAATCTGCTCGAGCGGCGAGCCCTTGGTTTCGCGGTCGACCGCCAGCAGCGCGCGATGCGAGCACGAGAAGGGCAAGCTTACGAGTCGCGCCGCGGCCGATGCCGGCCATGCTCTTCCGTGGGGCCTTGTGCCGCGCCGGAGCGGCGCCTCACTCGTTCCGGCGAGATTATCAAGAGATCACCAACGCCGTCGATGGGTTGGGCGACTATTCCACAAGCTGCCCGGCGATCCGCGCCGCCACCTCGCGCTGCCACTCCGCCATCGGCCGGAAGCCGGGACGGGCGCGGCAGAAGGCCTCGGTCTCCGCCAGGATCTCCGCCTCGTCGCGGTCGAGGTCGATCGGCTCGCGCACCGGTTGGGTGACGTGCCAAGGGGTGTCGGTGAAGACCTCGAGTCGGTTGCCTTCGGGATCGCGGAAATAGACCGACCAGGCATTGCCATGGGTGACCGCGACGAGGTCTCGCGGCGCCTCGCGGCCGATGCGGCGCCAGAATTGCAGCAGCGCGCCGAGCGTGTCGACTCGGAAGGAGACCTGATTGACGATGCGGTCGGGAAGGCCCGGCGGGCGCCCCTCCACCAGCACCAGCTGGTGATGCTCGCGCGCCTCGCAGCTGAGGAAAGTGAGGCCGGCTTCGCCCAGCCTGCCGCGATCGGTCACCGTGAAGCCAAGCACGCGGCTGTAGAAATCGACCATGCGCGCCATATCAACGACGAACAGCCCGACATGGCTGAAGCGCAGCGCCGGCGCGGCGTCGCTCACGCTCGCTCCTGCCGCCTCAGGAAGCGGAAGCCGGCTCCGTCACATAGTCTTCCCGCCGCTCCAGCCAACCGACCATCTCGGCGTCGTTGGGATCGCGCACCTCAAGCGTCGCCCGGGCGATGTTGGCGGGCAGGAGGCCGAGCGCCGTGTCGATCGCATCGTCGGGGTCGGTCGCCCGAACCACGGCCAGCGACTTGTCCCCCTGGGTTACGGTGTAGATACGCATGCCGTCCTCCACCCACTTCGGGCCTATTTTATCTCAAATGCGCGGAATAGCCACCAGAGCCTGATTTACCGTTTTCCGGGAAATTCTCTACGCGTTCTACTTGAAATTTAGAATAACCTCCCGGGGCGGCGCCGCGCAGCGGCGTGCTACAGGGCAGCCGGCGGCAGGTTGGATTGCCGCTATCCCGGCAAATTGAGCCGCGCCGAGCCGAGGGCTACGATATCCTCGAAGCCGAAGGGAGGACGGCATGTCGCTGATGGAGCAGCGCCGCGAGGCGGTCGAGCGGACGCTGGAGCGTGTCCGCCGCATCGAGGCCGAGCAGGGAGTGACGCGCGCCGCGCTCGAGGCGCTGAAGCCGGTGCTGATCGAGCTTGCCGCCCGCGCCGAGCTGTTTCCGCCGCAGCATTTCCCGGTCTCGTCGGACGCCCACGGCCGGGTTTACCGCCTCGCCGAGGACCTCGACCGGCGCTTTGCGCTCTACGCCTCGGCGGGGGTCCCCGGCAAGGCGCAGCCGCCGCACAACCACACCACTTGGGCGGTGATAGCGGGCGTCTTCGGCGACGAGCACAACGTCTTCTACGAGCGCACCGACGACCGCAGCGCGCCCGGCACCGGCCGCCTTCGCAAGACCGGCGAGCTCACCGTGCGCCCTGGCAATGCCTGCGCCTTGCTGCCCGATGATTTCCACACCATCGAGGTCACCGGCGGCAAGCCGTCGCTGCATCTTCACCTCTACGGCATGAGCCTCGAGAATCTGCCGCAGCGCATCTCATTCTCCACTGCGACCGGCGGCGCATACAGCGTTTTCGGCGGGCCGCCCGACATTGCCGCCCCGCTGCTGCCGGCCGCGGAGCTCAAGGCGATGCTGCGCGACGGCGAGGAATTGGCGATCCTCGATCTCCGCGAGGAAGGCATCTTCGCCGAGGGCCATCTGTTCTACGCCGCCCCGCTGCCGTTGAGCCGTCTCGAGCTCAGGCTCGATGCGTTGGTGCCGCGGCGGAACACGCGCATCGTGCTGTGCGACGACGGCGACGGCCTCGCCAATCGCGCGGCGCTGAAGCTGATGCATTGGGGCTACCGCAACCTCGCGGTGCTGGCGGGCGGCGTCAAGGTCTGGCAGGCGGCGGGCTTCGAGCTCTTCAGCGGCGTGCATGTGCCGAGCAAGGCCTTCGGCGAGTTCATCGAGCACGAAGCCGACACGCCGGGGCTTGCCGCCGAGGAGCTGAGGGCGCTGACGGAGCGCGGCGCCGATCTGGTGGTGCTCGACAGCCGGCCGATGGAGGAGTTCCGCAAGATGAGCATCCCCGGCGGCATCGACTGCCCCGGGGGAGAGCTGGTCTATCGCTTCCACGACCTCGTGCGTTCGCCCGAGACCCTGGTGGTGGTCAATTGCGCCGGCCGCACGCGCAGCATCATCGGCGCGCAGTCGCTGATCAACGCCGGCGTTGCCAACCGCGTCGTCGCCCTCAAGAACGGTACCATGGGATGGCATCTCGCGGGCTTCGCGCTGGCGCATGGCGAGAGTGCGCATGCGCCGGAGCCGACGCCTGCCGGTCTTGCCAAGGCGCGCGCGGCGGCGGCGGGGGTGGCGGAACGCGCGAGGGTCGAGATCATCGGAGGCGATGCTTTGCAGCGCTTCCGCCGCGAACATAAGAGCCGCACGCTCTATCTCTTCGACGTGCGCACGCCGGAGGAATACGCCGCGGGCCATCTCGCCGGCGCACGCTCGGCGCCCGGCGGCCAGCTGGTGCAGGCGACCGACGGCTATATGGCGACGCTGAACGCACGGGTCGTGCTGGTCGACAGCGACGGGGTCCGCGCGCGCATGACGGCGTCCTGGCTGGCGCAGATGGGGATCGGCGAGGTCTATGCGCTCGATCGCGCCGAGGGCGTGACCGAGACCGGGCCCGAGCCGCTGCGCATCCGCGGCCGCGAGGCGAGCGTCGCCGCGCTCGGCGCCTGCGAGCTGGCGCGGCTCAAGGCGCGGGGCGAGGCGGTGGTGATCGATCTCGACCCCAGCCTCGCCTATCGCGAGCAGCACATCCCCGGCGCCTGGTTCGCCATCCGCGCCCGGCTCGAGACCGCGCTGGCGCGCCTGCCCGAGCGTGGCATGCTGGTGCTGACCTCGAGCGACGGCATGCTCGCCTCGCTTGCTGCGCCGGAGCTGCAGACGCTGACACGGCGGGCCGTCAAAGTGCTCGCGGGCGGCACTGCCGCCTGGCGCGCCGCGGGGCTGCCGTTGACGGCGGGTGAGGAGCATATGGCGGATGCGCCGATCGACGCCTGGTACCGCCCTTACGACAAGGCCGGTGATGTCGAGGCGGCAATGAACGCCTATCTCCGTTGGGAAGTGTCGCTGGTCGAGCAAATCGCGCGCGACGGCGACGCGCGCTTCCGAACCCTGAATCAGATCGGCGGCATGGCCGGGTAGTCCGCGCGCTGGCTCGCGGCGGTCTCGATCGCCTGCATCAGCGCCAGCGCGACCGGCTCGCGCCAAGGCCGCGCAATCAACTGCACGCCGACGGGCAGGCCGGCGCTGGCGCGCTCAACCTTGCGCGCGGCGCGCTCGACGAGATCGCGCGAGGCCGGCCGCACGCTTTCCTCGGCGGCGCCGACGCGCGTCAGCGGCACCACGCCCGCGGGCCAGCCCAGCACATTGGCAAGCAGCGTATAGGCACCCGGCAGGCCAAGATCCCGCGCGAGGCCATGCGGCAGCGCCGGCACGGCGAAAGCGGGGCAAAGGAGGGCATCGCAGCGTCCGCCTCCAACGCGATCGAGCGCGGCGGAGAAACGCCGCTGGTAGTCGAGTTGCGCCTCGACCAGCTGCCAATAACGGTGGGTATCGCCGCTGCCGAGCCGGCGCAGG
The DNA here is from genome assembly GCA_030037055.1 of Alphaproteobacteria bacterium. Lineage (GTDB taxonomy): Bacteria > Pseudomonadota > Alphaproteobacteria > ATCC43930 > CGMCC-115725 > DAHUYF01. Next base: position 2,879 of record JASHRZ010000136.1, on the reverse strand, counting down.
GTGGCGGCCAGGCGGTCCTGGCCGATGCCGTCAAGCAGCGCCGCCGCCACCGCTTTCGCCCAGGCCGGGAGGCCCGCGCTCAACAGCAGCAGCGTGAGGCGTGGATCGCGCTCCTGCCCGCGCAGCAGCGCCCGCACGCCGGCGCCGCGGTCGCCGCTGAGAATGCCGTAGAACAGCGCATTCGCCTCGGCGATTCCCGGCGGCCGCCATGGCACGATGCGCGCGCCGGCGCAGCTCAGGATCTCCGCCGCCTCGCGTACGGCGCGGGTGCAGGCCGGCGAGGGCGGGAAATCGCCGTCATCCTCGAAGCAGGCGATGCGCAACGTCGCGACCTCGACGTCGCGGTCCTTGCCCAGCGGCCGCGGCGGCTCGTCCTCGTCGGCGCCATTGATGACCTCGAGCGCAAGCGCCACATCGGCGACGCGACGCGCCAGCGGGCCCACCTGACTCGGGATGGCGCGCTGGCCCAAGGGAACGCTGAAGCGGCCGCGATCGGGACAGCGCCCCGCGGTGGGCTTGAGGCTGGCGATGCCGCAGAAGGCGGCGGGGTTGCGGAGGCTGCCGCCGATATCGGTGCCGAGGCCCAGCGCCGTGCCGCCGGCAGCGACGAGCGCAGCCTCGCCGCCGCTGCTGCCGCCCGGGGTGCGCGCGAGGTTCCAGGGATTGTTGCTGCGTCCGTAAAGGGGGTTGTCGCTTTCGGTATAGAGCAACAGCTGCGCCACATTGGTCTTGGCCAGCACGATCGCGCCCGCCCGCCGCAGCGCCGCGACGTGCATCTCGTCGGCGACGGCAACCGAGCGGGCGCGCGACGGCAGGCCGAAAGTCGCGGGCGTGCCGGCGAGGTCGAGGCATTCCTTGATGCTGACGGGGACGCCGTGCAGCGGGCCCAGCGTCTCGCCGCGCCCGCGCCGGCGATCGGCCTCCTCCGCTTCGGCGTGCGCCGCCGCGTAGCGCTTCACCACTACGGCATTGAGCGCGGGGTCAACCTGCTCGATGCGCGCGATATGCGCCGCCACCGCCGCTTGCGCCGAGACCTCGCCCGCGGCGATGCGCCGGGCGAGCTCGCTCGCTCCAAGGCGCCACAGCTCTTCCGTCATTGGGTGCTCCCGCAGCCACTGCGCCAAACACTATCAGACGCGCCACTCCGCGCGGACGCGCTGCCAGCGACGATGCCCGCACTTCGCCGGGCGCGGTCCATCCGCTGGTCTGCACGCATCCCGAGTCCGGCCGGCAATGCCTGTATCTCGGGTGGCGCAATGCCTGGCTGGGGCTCGATCTCGCGGAATCGGAAAGCCTGCTCGACCGGCTCTGGTCCTACGCCACGCGCGCGGCGTTCACCTGGCACCACAGCTGGCGCGTCGGCGATCTCGTGCTGTAGGACAATCGCTGCAGCATGCATCGGCGCGACCCCTTCGATCCCAGGGGGCGCCGTATCATGGACCGCACGCAGATCAAGGGCGCGACGCCGCCCGCCCCATGAGCCACCGCGCCCCGACCGGCCGTTCGAGGCGCGAGCGAGGTCAGCGCTCGTCGCTCGACGTCCGGCCGGCGGCGGCGAGCGCCGCGCGGATCTCCGATGCTGTCGCCAACGCGCCGCCGGCGGCGGCAATCGCCGCCGCGGCGTGCCGCACCCAGCCTTCATTGTCGAGCGTGGTGCCGAGCGGCGCATCCTCGAGGCCGACGCGCACATGGCCGCCGGCAGCGACCACCGCCGGGATGAGCGGCAGAATGTCGACGCCGAGACCCGCCACCATCCACGGCGCGCCGGAGGCCTCGCGCGCCAGCAGCTCGCGATAGGCCGCGAGCGCGATCTCGGTCGGCGGGAAGCCGAAGGCGAGACCGTCGGAGAACATCAGGCGGTAGATCGGCTGCGGCGCGGCGCGATAGCGGCGATGGAGCGCGGCGCCTAGCCGCAGGAAGCCAGGCTCGTAGATCGCATAGCTCGGATGGAAGCGAAACTGCGCGGCAAGCTCGAGGCCGGCGCGGATGTCGCTTTCGGGGTTGAGGTAGACGAAGCCGGGGCGATCGGCGGCGATGGCGTCGTAACGGACCAGGTTTACCGTGCCGGGATCGACCACCGTCCATTCCAGCATGCCGCGCTGGCCCAGCGCCGCGATCGCAGCATAACGCCGGCGCGCCCGCTCCTCGGGCGCAAGCCCCGCCTCGTCGAGATGCGGAATGGTGGGATAGACGATGGCGTCGACCTCGGAGTGGATGCCGTCGAAGATCGCGGCGTAGAGCTCGGGATCGTCCTTCTGCCGAGCGGCGGCGGCGTCATAAGCATGGAGATGGACGATGGCCGCGCCGGCGCGCACGCAGGCGATGCCCTGGGCGACGATCTCGGCCACGCTGACCGGGATCAAGGGTTGCAGCTGCCGCGTCCAGGCGCCGTTGAGCGACACTTCGAGCCAGGTCTTGCGCGCCGCCATCCTCACCTCCGGACCGGGCCAAAGCGGCCGGGCAGGGGCCGCCGCCCGCACCATCGGCGGCCGTGCCGCCCGTTCACCCCAAAGTAAAGATTTCTGCCTAGCATCTGAAGAGGGTGCGTGGGCAGGCGCCCGGCGGGCGAGGAGCGGTCTTGCGGCGGATCCTGACCATCGATGGCGGCGGCATAAAAGGGGTGTTTCCCGCCGCGTTTCTCGCGGAGCTGGAGGATTGGCTTGGCGAGCCGATCTACGACTATTTCGACCTCATCGCTGGCACCTCGACCGGCGGCATTATCGCCACGGGGCTGGCGCTGGGGCAGACCGCCGGCGAGATGCTGCAGCTCTACAAAGAGGACGGCGCCGCCATCTTCCCGGCGCGCAAGGTGACCAGCAGCCTGCGCCGCCTGCTGCGCGCCAAATACAGCCTCGAGCCGCTGCGCAACGCGCTGACCA
>JASHRZ010000135.1 GCA_030037055.1 Alphaproteobacteria bacterium | reverse complement strand
GCGCTCGAAGAATTGGACGATGCGCTGCGCCAGGCGCTCGGCCACCGCGCGCTTGGGCAGCGGCGGCCAGTCCTCTACCCCGGCCTCGTCAATGAAGTGGATGGTGTTGGCATCGCCGCCGAAGGTTCCGGCCTCGGCAGAGACGTCGTTGGCGAGGATCCAATCGCAGCCCTTGCGCTGGCGCTTCTCCCGGGCATGCGCCACCACCTTCTCGGTCTCGGCGGCAAAGCCGATGACGAGGCGCGGGCGGCGGTTGCCGGGCTTGCTCAAGCTCGTCAGGATGTCCGGATTCTCTACCAACTTGAGCGTCGGCGGAGCGCCAATGCGCTTCTTGATCTTTTGCGGCGCGGGCTCGGCGCGCCAATCGGCCACCGCCGCGGCGCAGACGGCGATATCCGCCGGCAGCGCCCTCTCGCATTCGGCCAGCATCGCGCGCGCAGATTCGACATGGACGACGCGCACCCCCGGCGGGTCGGGTTCGGCAGTGGGGCCGGAGACCAGCACCGTGTCGGCGCCGAGCCGCGCCAGCGCCGCGGCGATGGCATGGCCCTGCTTGCCCGAGGAGCGGTTCGCGATGTAGCGCACGGGATCAATCGGCTCATGGGTGGGGCCGCTGGTGACCAGCGCGCGACGGCCCTTGAGCGCGCCGCCGCCCAGTATCTGCTCGACGAATGCCACGATCTCCAGCGGCTCGGCCATCCGCCCGGCGCCGGTCTCGCCTTCGGCGAGCGCGCCAGAAGTGGGGCCGATGCGGGCGATGCCGCGGCTTTCTAACACCGCCAGATTGGCGCGGGTGGCGGCGTTCGCCCACATGCGCGTGTTCATGGCGGGCGCGATCAGGATCGGCTTGTCGGTGGCGAGGAGCGCAGTCGAGGCGAGGTCGTCGGCGAGCCCCGCCGCCATCTTGGCCAGGAGATCGGCGGTGGCCGGCGCGACGATGACGAGATCGGCCTCGCCGGCAAGGCGCAGATGCCCCATAGCGTTCTCCTCGGTGAGCGAGAAGAGATCCGTGTAAACGGTCTCGGCGCTAAGCGAGGCGGCGGCCAGCGGCGTGATGAAGCGCTGCGCCGCCGCCGTCATGATGACGCGCACCGAAGCGCCGCGCTCGCGCAACCGACGGATGAGGTCGAGGCTTTTATAAGCGGCAATGCCGCCCGCGATGATCAAGAGGATGCGCCGGCCCTGGAGCGGCAAAGGGACCTCCGGTCTCACCGAAAAATGTCAGGGAAGCCTATAAGGCGGCGGCGTGGGAGGCAAGGAGAGCGCGGCGCAAGGCCGTCGCCAGGGGAGCAACCACTCGAACGAGCGAGCGGCCCGGGCGGTTCTCACGTGCCTATGATGATCTACCTCTATGCTGGTACACGGGCTTGATGGCCATGGAACCCGTCGAAGCTCGCATTAGGGTGGAATTATGGCGACCGTGGTATCCAGAGTTCCTATTGCGGGCGCGACCGTGACAGTTGTGCAGCGACATCCGGAACTGCACCGGCATATTGCCTCCCTCAGCAATGTTACCGAGAGCTCGGTGCGGCGTGTCGTCCACGGAGTCCACAGCGCAGCCGTTGGCCGCAACCAAACGGGCATACGGGGTTCGGTCTCAATCCGGATAGTGTGTAGGCAGTACCAGTCCAGTTGGAGGGCCGCCGTGGAGGAATTTCTGTCGAAGCATGCGGATGCTGTTATCGGGACGCTGTCAGGGTTCGATCGTCTGGTGTTTCGCGGGACGCTGCGGCTGCTGGCGCATTGCGCCGGCATGATGCGCTATCTGTGGGCGGTAGGGGTACTGCTGAAGGACTTTGCGGCCCATTCAGAAAGTCTGACCCAGCGCCTGAAAGAGGCTTCGGAGGGCCAGGCCAGACAGACCGGACGACCGATCCGCTATCTGACCTCCAGCACCTCGGGAAAAGAGCAGATCGCCCGCGAGATCGCCACGACCGACGGCATCAAAGAAGGACTGGTTGCATTTTGACCGTGGTCGAGCCCTGCCTGTCGTACGAGATCCGGCGCGGTACGCGGAACCTGCGATTACAGGCGCAGCAGCGCAAATGCTTGTTTCTCTGTCATTACCAAATCCACCCGACGTTCGGCTTCATGCATGCTCGCATTCAAACGTGGTTTCGGTTCTCGATCCAGGTCTGTATCAACGGCCGGGAGTGGCTGGCCCGGATGATGGACGCGGCAGGGCTGCGCTATGTGCGACGCGAAAACTGCTTCACTTGGCTGGAAAACCCGGAGCATGCGCAACGGTTGATGGACCAGCAGGTGCAGGCGGCATGGCCGGACCTGCTCAACCGCATCGCGCGCAGCCTGAACCCCTTACGAGACGATGTTCCAGGCGTTTCCGGTCGAGTACTATTGGTCGACCTTTCAGAGCGAGTGGGCCACCGACATCCTCTTCCGCGATCCGGCACCCTGGCGCGGCTCCCAAGCTCGTCCAGCACGGCTTGCTCAGCTTCCTCAGCCCGGACGTGATGCGCTTCCTCGGCCGCAACATCCCGCCGACTGCTGCCGCAATTGCAGGCCGAGGTGGTCAGCGATCTGAAGAAGCGAGGGCGTGCGCATCAAACACCGCCTCGGCGACAACACGATCAAGATGTACGACCAGCAGGGCAGCGTGTTGCGGGTCGAGACCACGATCA
>JASHRZ010000134.1 GCA_030037055.1 Alphaproteobacteria bacterium | reverse complement strand
CGGTCGAATGGACGATTGTTTCGGCGGTCGTGGCCGGCGCGCTGCTGTTGACCGCCGCGGCCGCCGTCGTCGGCATTGGCCCGCTTGTCGAGAACCTGGGCATGCTGCGCCCGATACTTGGCTGGATCGTGCTGGCGATGCTTTGGCAGGTCGGCGGCCGCTTCCTGCGCTGGTTCCTGCTCTCGCGCGCGCTGGGCGTGCCGATCGCGGCGCTCGATGCCGGGCTCTACTATGCGGCGGGCCTCGGCATGGCACTGACGCCGGGGCGGGTCGGCGAGATCTTGCGCCTTTGGCTGATCCAGCGACAGCTCAGGACGCCCTATCGCCGGCTGGGCGCGCTCTATCTCGCCGACCGACTGGGCGACGCCAGCGCCTATCTCGCCATGCTGGCGATCGCCAGCGGCCTGCGCGCCGAGGGGGCGCTGATGACCTGGGGGCCGCTCGCCGTCATGGCGACCGGCATCGCGGCGATTCTTTATCCGCGGCCGCTGCTCGCGCTTTCGGCACTCGCCTGCGGCCTGATACCGCGGCTGCGGAGCCCCTTCGCCTGGCTGCGCCGCCTGCTGCGCAACACCTCGGTCCTACTCCGCCCCAGGATCTACCTGCCGAGCCTGGCGATCGGCCTCGTCGGCTGGTGCGCCGCGCCCGCCGTGCTCTGGCTCGCGCTGTCGCGGATGGGGGTGGCGTTCGATCCGCTCGGCGCGGCAGCGATCTATGCCGCCGCCGCTTTGACCGGCGGCGCGACGATGCTGCCCGGCGGCGGCGGTGGGACCGAAGTCGCGATGGTCGGCCTGTTGCTCGCCGCACGCGTGCCGCTCGAGGCCGCGGTGGCCGCAACGGTGGCCACGCGCATCACCTTTCTCTGGCTGCCGGTGGGGCTCGGCTTCCTGTTGCTGCCGGCGGCGCTGCGGCGCGCGCGCCGGCCGGTGGCGGCATGACGTCGGATCCCGCGGTGCCGATGACTGCATCCGCCCCCAACGAGCGCGGCGGCTCGCCAGAGCGTTTCGGCTATGAGTGGCACAATTACGCGGAGCTGCGTCCCGAATACGAAGAGCAGTTCCGCCGCTGGACGGTGCATCTCGCGCCGGAGGATTGGCGCGGCCTCGACTTTCTCGACGTCGGCTGCGGCATGGGCCGCAACTCCTACTGGCCGATGAGCTATGGCGCGGCATCCGGGATGGCGATCGACGTCGACGACCGCTCGCTCGCCGCGGCCCGGCGGACGCTGGCAGGATTTCCCTCCGTGACCGTGCGCCGGCTCAGCGCCTACGACATCGATGTGCGCGACCGCTTCGACATCGCCTTCTCCATTGGCGTCATTCACCACCTCGAGCATCCCGACGGCGCGATCAACGCCATGGCCGCCGCGGTGAAGCCAGGCGGCCGCGTCCTGATCTGGGTCTATGGGCGCGAGAACAACGAATGGATCGTCAATTGGTTCGATCCGCTGCGCAAGGCGCTCTTCAGCCGGATGCCGATCGGCCTTGTCCACCATCTGGCGCTCTATCCCACCGCACTGCTGTGGCTGGCGCTGCGGGTGGGTGTCGGCCGGATCGAGTATTTCCGCCTGCTGCGCCGCCTGTCCTTCCGCCATCTCCGCTCGATCGTCTTCGATCAGATGCTGCCCAGGATCGCGCATTACTGGTCGCGCGAAGCGGCCGTCGCGCTGTTGCATCAGGCGGGGCTGCAGGACATCGAAGCCGCCTGGGTCAACGAGATGTCCTGGTCGGTGATCGGGCGGCGGCCGAATTCCGGCGGCCGGTGATGGGCGAGCCCGCGACATCGCGGGGCCTCGCGCCGCTGCTGCCGCCGGCGCTGGTGGCGTTGCTGCGTTGCCCGATCTCGCGCAAGCCTCTCGCGCAGGCGGGCGACATGCTGGTCGCCGCCGACGGCGCGCACCGCTATCGCATCACCGCCGACGGCATCCCGCTCTTCGGAGGCGAGCTCTCCGCCGAAGCGCGGACGCAGCAGGCGCATTACGACACGATCGCTGCCGCCTATGTCGCCAACCTGGCCTATCCCCATACCGAGGAATACCTCGCCTATCTCGACCGCGCGCTGCTGGCGGTGATGGGCGAGGGCAGCCTCGGCACGGTGGCCGAGATCTGCTGCGGCAGAGGCGAGGCCTTCGCGCTGCTCAGCGACCGTGTAGAGCGCGGCGTCGGCGTCGACATCTCGCTGTCGATGCTCAAGGCGGCGGTGCGCCACCACGGCAGCGGCGGCCGCCTGGCCTTTGCCCAGGGCGATGCGACCTCGCTGCCGCTCGCGGATGCCTCCTTTGATGCGGTGGTAATGCTCGGCGGCATTCACCATGTGACGGACCGGCGCGCGCTCTTCACCCAGATCGAGCGCATCCTGAAGCCAGGCGGCCGCTTCTATTTCCGCGAGCCGGTCAGCGATTTCGCGGTATGGCGCGCGCTGCGCGCGCTGATCTACCGGCTGTCGCCGATCCTCGATCACGACACCGAGAGACCGCTGCTCTATCGCGAGACCGTCCCGGTGCTGGCGGAGACGGGCCTCGATTGCCGCGTCTGGCGCACCTTCGGCTTTCTCGGCTTCTGCTTCTTCATGAACAGCGACGTGCTGGTGTTCAATCGGCTGTTCCGCTTC